>CAZZNN010000070.1:0-10199 GCA_964655605.1 uncultured Oscillospiraceae bacterium | reverse complement strand
AAGAGCTAACATTATGAAGTACGAAACATTAAGCAATCAATACTGCTTCAATATGACCGCGCTTTTGCACAGATATGCGCCCGCTTCGCCAAAAAATGCCGTATGGTATAAAGATGAGACCTGTCAAAACTGTGAGCAGAGCAAAAGTGCTCTAAAGGAGTGAGCAAAGGCATGGAAAACGATCTTCAAAACGCGCAGTCGCCGCAGACCCAGCAGACCCAGCAGACGGACGCTCCGGCCGTGGCGCAAAAGACGAGTTATAAGCCGCTTTTAAAGCAAGCGCAGTTCATGAAGCTGCTCGTTGCGAGCGTAATAAACCGCTTTGGCGATTCGCTTGACGCTATAGCCTGCTCGCTTATGATGTATCAAATAACGGGCAGCGCGGCGGCAATGGCGCTGCTTTTGGGGCTAAACTATATTCCGACAATAGTTTTGCAGCCAATAACGGGCGTCATAGTGGACAAAATGAAGAAGAAGCGCATCATGTGGCTTACGGACGTGGGCAGAGGCGTCGTCATGGCGGCGTGCGTGCTGCTTTATTCGCTGGGTCTGCTTACTCCGGTGCTTCTTGGCGCGGTAACAATACTAATATCCACGCTCGAAGCGTTCCGCGTGCCGGCAGGCATAGCGATAACGCCGCTTTTGATAGACAAGGAGTATTTTACGGTGGGCGAGGCTGCGTTTTCAAGCGCGTCCCGCGTGGCGGAGGTGGTAGGCACGGCGGCGGGCGGCGCTGTGGTGGCGCTCATAGGCGTTGCCGGCGCTATCTGGATAGACGTCGCCACATTCTTTATATCAGCGCTTTTAATATTCTTTATGAGGGTAAAGGAGGACGCGCACCATGAGAAGCTTGATTTTTCAGCGCTCAAGGACGGCTTAAAGGCGGGCGTTGGCTTCCTTAGGAGTGAAAAGCTTATACAGGCGCTGCTTTTCGTGGGAATGCTGATAAATTTCTGCGTTATACCGCTCAATGTATTTGCTACGCCATATATCGTTGATACGCTCAACTTTGGCCCTGAGATGCTTTCGGGCATGAATCTTGGCATGGTGGCAGGCATGGGTATAGGCTCGTTTATAATGCCCAAGCTTAAAATCAAAGGCAGAACGCTCATAGCCGCGAGCGGAGTTGTGGTGGGGCTTGTGTGCGCATCGCTTTATATTTTGCCAAGCATAGCAAATGCTGTTATACTGGCAATAGTGTTTCTGGCCGAAATGCTTTTGATGGGCTTTAGCGTGGGGATAATAAATGTTGTGTATTCATCGGCGTTCATGCGCTTTATTCCTGGCGACCTTTTAGGGCGCATAGGCGGCATAGCCAACGCCGTGCTCTGCGCGAGTATGCCAATAGGCTCGTTTATCTGCTCGGGTCTTGCAAGCGCAATGGAGCTTACCACGGTGCTGCTTATATCGGGCTTCATGAGCATCGCGCTGTATCTATTGGTGCTGTTCATAAAGCCGCTAAACAGGCTCTAAGCATGGGCGCGCCTGCCCAAATAATATGAGGTATATTATGGAAAAAATTATTCGCACACCAAATGTAAACCTTGAATGTATAGGCGCGCTGTGCCGCGCTGTGGCTGTGACGGAGGCCGAACCCGCCGCCGGGGATATGCCGCCGCTTGATGCGGCGCTTGAAAGCTTTTCGCAAAGATATGCCGTGCCGAAGGAGTTCTCGGCGCGGCTTTTGGAGCTTTATCACTATATGCTTGAAGGGGTAGACCTTGAGGACGAATTTATAAAGCGCTGTTTTTGCATATTACCAGAGGACAGCGCTTCGCTCGCGGAGTATATCACGCTTGCTCAAACAAGCGGCGGCGCAAAGATACTCGGGCTTGACGAGGACATTTTTTTCATGCTTCTGGTGCTCGCTCAAAACGACCTTATCGACGACGCTGATGAAAAATTCCTGCGCGAGTTTCAGCACAGTCTCGATCTTGGCAAATTTACGCGCGCCATAACAAGGAGCGAGCTGCCAAGCGAGGTGAAGTTCACATACATTGAGACCGCGAGCATGTATGGGGAGTATTTAAAGCGCATACGCGAGGTGATAGCGCCTGTGGCGGAGCGCTTCAATGAGAAATACCCGCTTATAAAGCCCGACGTGGAGGCGTTTTGCGATGATATGGACGGGCGCATACAAAACGCGGGCGGCATATTCAAGCTTTTGGGCAATCTCGGTCTGGCGCTCGACTGTGAGATAATCACGCTAAGACCTGCTTTGATATTCTTCAACGCCGTGCGCACTATATTCTCGACCACGATAGTTAAGGCGCTCAGCGGCGGCACGGGGGTGAAGGATCAAATGGATCTGTGCTACGGAGTATTCTTCAATTTCGGCGCGGACGCGGATTCGGACGAGGCGAAAATAGCGCTCGTTACGCTCAAGCAGCTTAAGGCGCTCGACGATCCGACGCGCTTTGAGATAATGTGCGCGCTGAGCAGGGACGCTCTGTGCGGAGCGGATCTTGCAAGGCGCACAAACGTTACGCCCGCCACTATATCACATCACATGAACGAGCTTACGAGCGCGGGGCTTGTTGGAATACGCAAGGAAGGCGTAAAACTTATGTATAATACGAACAAAGAAGCTGTAAAAAAACTTCTTGATAATATCGGGAGGAAGCTTTTATAATGCCGCTGTTATTGCAAAAAGGCCGTCCCGCCGACATGACGGGGCGAGAGGAGCGCGAGGCGCGCACTTATGATTTTTTGGATCAGCTCAAAATTGGCTATGAGCGCATAGACCATGAGCGCGCGATGACTATGGAGGTCTGCGCGGAAATAGACGCGGCGCTCGGCTGCACTATATGCAAAAATCTGTTTCTTACAAACAGGCAGCAGACTGATTTTTATCTGCTTTTGATATGCGGCGATAAGCCCTTTCATACAAAAGATATTTCAAAGCAGCTTGGCATATCGCGCTTGAGCTTTGCAACTCCCCCGCAGCTAATGGAAGCGCTCGATATTCTGCCCGGCAGCGTGAGCATTTTGGGGCTTATGAACGATAAGGCGAATAAAGTGAAGCTCGTTGTTGATAATGAGCTGCTCCGCTCAGAATATTTCGGGTGTCACCCGTGCGAGAATACGTCCAGCCTAAAACTGCGCACGGAGGATATATTCAATAAATTTCTGCCCGCGGTCGGGCACGAATTTGTGGGAGTAGACGTGGAATAAAGGCCAAGAGCGCTTTTACGCGGCTTTAAAGCACGCTCGCCCAATATTCCACGGTGCAAACCTCCTCAAACCCGCACGCCCTATATAGCTCAAGCGCGTTCGGGTTATTTATTTCTACGTCCAGCTTGGCGCGCACTATGTCCTTATCAGCAAAGCTTGTCTGAAGGCTCCTAAGCAGCAGCGCGCGGCCTATGCCCTTGCGCCTTGCGTCCGAGCGCACGCAAAGACCGTATATGAAGGCCTGCTTTTCGCCGTTTTCATATTCAAATGTGACGCACACAGCGCCCACCGGCTCGCCGTCACGGTTTACCGCCATATATGCCGCACGCTCATCACTATCGCACAGCGCAAGGTTCATTTCGCTGGTTTCATCGTCCTCATAATCGTCAAAGGCGGCGTTTGAAAGCGCGCAATACGTCTTTAGATTCTCGCGCGTTACGCGCACATAACCGACGCCGCTTTTACCAGCTAAGTCCGGCGGCGTTTCGCCGCGCGGGCGCTGCATGGTATATTCAATCCTGTCGAGCGCTGCGTCTGGATATAGCTTTTTGCGCACGCTTATCGCCGTTTTCGCGCAAGGCTCTGTTTGAAAAAGAAGGCGCTTCACGCCGGCTGCCCGCAAATCATTTTCCACCTCGCGTATGAGCGCCTTAAACACGCCCCTTCCGCGTTGGTCGGGACGGGTATAGGCATATATCTCCGCCTGCATGACAGGCATAAATACGCCGATAAAGCCTGCCAGGGCGCCGCTTTCGTCGTGCGCAAGATAAACATACGGCAGGCTTTTGTTGAAATTCAGCTCTCCGTTAAGATATGCCGCCTGCTTTTGCCCTTCGTCCTTGCAAACTGCCTCGAGCGCGTGTAATGCGCGCTCAAGAGCAGGGTCTATAGCGTTTGTTTTAGTTATTTTTATCAATTCCATTCCACCTCAAATCTGTATGCGCCTAAAATCACCTCATCGCCATGACTTAGGCGTTTGGGCGCTCTTATGGGAACGCCGTTTACAAAAGTCATAGTGCCGGAGTTGAGGTCGCGTACTATTACGTCCGCGCCATTGCGGTCAAATGCGCAGTGCGCGGGCGAAAGCCGCACGTCACCCTGAAAAACGAGCTGTGAAACGCCGGGGTCGCTGCCTATGACTATGCTTGAGGCAAACGGCAGCACATATTCTTCATTTTCGCGCATACCAAGCCGCGTGAGCTTGAGCACCCCCGCCGGCGCTCCCGAAGCTGTGAGCATGGCGGGATCGAGCGTTGAGCCGCCCAGCGCCGATATACGCGCGCGCTTTTTCTTCTTTGAGCCCAGCGCGATTATTATTATCAGCGCCGCCACAATAAGCGTGCCCGCGCCTATTACTATATAGAGCTTCGCGCCCGTCGGCGGCAGCCATGTGCCGCTCAAGCCCTCAGCGCCGTTCGTTGGAGTGAGCAAAGCCGCGCCGCCGTTTGATGGCGTTGTGACGTTAGATGCGGTAACGTCTGACTGGGTGGCGTCTGACGGAGTGACGCCGGTGAGCAAAGCAGCGTCGCTGCCGGTTGGTATTTGCGGAGCCGGCGTTGAGGCGGGCGCAAGCGCGGCTATCGCGTCGAGCGTATCCAGCTTTATTTCATCAATGCCGGTCTCCTCGCCGTTCACGGTCATTTTAACGGCGAGCTTGGATTGGCTGCTTCCCTGCTCGATATTGTTAAGAGAGCATGTGAGCACATACGCCTTGTCGTTCACGCCCGCAACGGCCTTAGCCGCGTCCTTGCCGGAAATGCCGTTTACCCCAACGAATGTGGTTGTGCCGCCGGGCGAGGCTGTGGCGAGCGAATCAAGCTTCTTCGCCGCGGCGCGCGGCCTGTCGAAAACGAGCGCGGCGACGTGCAGCGGAATGTGCGCGGACTCTATGCGCTTTAGCGTATCGTCATAGGTATATCCGCCCTCTACAGTGTCGCAGCCGTCGGTCACGACAATGAGGCAGCGGCGCTCATGAACGTCGCTTGAGGAGGCAAGTATGTCGAGTGCCTCGTATATGCCGCCAAAAACGCTGGTGTTCTCGCCGGGGCGCGCCTTGAGCGCGTTTATCTGCGCCTTGAGCGCGGCCTTATCGGAGGAAAAGGCGCTGGTCTGGATTTTTTCGCCAAGGAGCATTACAGCCATATTGTCAAAACCGCCGAGAATATCGAGTATACCGTTGGCTACGGCCTTTTCGGCTTTTAAGCCCTGCTCTGTGACCGAGCCCGATATATCCACAAGGAGCATATAGGTGGTTTTCATGCCGCTGGCTGAAAACTTGTTTACGTCCACAATATTGAGCGGCGTTCCGTCGAGCGTGACGACGGTGTTGGCTTTGTCCGGCATCTGCATGGCGTTGGTGTTTATCATAACGTACATGCTTCCGTCGCGTATGTCGCCGGCCTCAAGGTTCACATAAAGCGCGTCCTCGCCGTATGCGGCGGGGACGAGGGTGAACAAAATCAGAGCGCATAGAAGCGCGGAAAAAATTCGTTTCATTTTGCCCTCCAATAAAAGGGTAGGAATGGTTCTGCGGCGCGCGGCCGCTTGAAAATCAAGCCCGTAAAGGGCATCGCTCGCATGAAGCACCGCCTCATGCGAGCGAAATACTACATTATTTTGAATCCGTTATCTTTCGACGCAAGATAGAAAACATCGCCGGTATGCACCTTATATGGCGTGTTTGGCATGAGCTTTTCGCCGTTTGCAAAGAAGGTTCCGTAGCTTGAGCCAAGGTCTGTGAGGGTAAAAGCGCCGTCGCCGTCGTTATGTATCCTTAGATGCTCGCCGCTTACGCCGGGGGTCTTTGCGGGATAAACTATCTGGCAGCGCTGCGGATCTCGTCCTAGGGTAAGCTGCGAGGAAAGCGGATATGTCCTGCCAGCGAGCGTGCCGCAAATGCAGTTGAGCTGCGGCCCCTGACGCGGCTGCTGCACCGGCTGCGTCGGCTGCACAGGCTGCACAGGCTGCTGCGCAACGGGCTGCTGTATGGGCTGCTGCACGGGCTGAGGCTCAGGCTTTTTCTTGCTTGCAACAAGCACTATCGCCACTATTGCGCCTATTATCACAATGCCAAGCACTATCCACGCCCACACCGGTACGGTATCAAGAAAGCTCTTCGCGGGCGCGGGCGTTGGCACGGGCACGGGCGCGGGCTCTGCGGTAACGGGAGCGCCGCCCGCTTCGCCGCCGAGGGGATCGGGCGTTTGGGAGGAAAGGGTGGCTCTGTCGTAAGGAATACCGATAGTGTCAAGATAGTCCATTGCATAATCGATATAAAGCGAATAATTCACGCCCGATACCGTTTCATAATACCACGTTCCGTCGCTGTCCTGCTTGGGGGTTATGGCGTTGAGCGTGTTTATGCCCACAACATAGCCCTCCGGCGTTATGAGCGGCCCGCCTGAATTGCCTTTATGTATTGTCGCATCGGTCTGAAGATAATCCGTGCCGTCAACGAGCACATCGTTATTGCTTATCATGCCGCGCGTTACGGTGACGTCCTCCGGCGAGGAGGGCAGTGAATCGCCGTAATCGCTCATTTTATCGGCTGCGCCGGGGAAACCGAGCGCGTATACCTCATCTGTCACCTCAAGCTCGCGCGCGGAGAGAAGGGGCATGGCAACGCGCATGGTCGTGGGTGTTGACAGCCTCAATATCGCAAGATCGGGCGTTTGCCACCACTGGATTATCTTTGCGGTGAGCTCCGTTCCGGCGTTGAGATTATCGGATACTATGTATACCTCGTCCGGCGCGCCGATAATATCGCCGTCGTCATCGAGCACCCAAACTACATGTCCGTTGGTTATGATGTATTCTATCGGCTCGCCCACCTTGCCTATCGCAAAGCCGGTTCCCATCTGCCCGCCCGCGATGTTTACAACGCGCACTATGCTGTTGCGCGCGTCCTGCACGGGGTTGTTCGCCTGCGTCGCCACGGGCGCAAGCGCGAGCACGAGCATCACTATCAATGCCAAAGAGAATATTCTTTTGATTTTTTTCATATTTGTTACCTGCCTTCTTCAATTTCAACTATCACAGCGGTAAAATTATCCTGATGCTTATTATCGTGCGCGAGCACCGCCATTTCAAGGGTCTTTGCCGCTTGCTGCGGCGGCGCGCTCCTAATTATCCTAACCAATTCATCGTTTGACACGGTGTTGAACACCCCGTCGGACATCAAAAGCAGCGTATCGCCCGCGTTGAGCGGGATAGGGGCGCAGCTCCTGTTTATCTTTTCAATATTGCCCATGCCGATATAGCTTGTGAGCGCCGCGCGCTGCCTGTCGCTTTGAGCCTGCTCCTGACTTATTTCGCCGCGCGCCGCCATCTCGTCGAGCTCTACGGCATATACATGAGGCGAATTTATGGTTTCAAGCGCCGCGGCTCCCGCGCGCAGAAGACATATTCTCGAATCTCCTACGGATATAAAATCAAAGCTCCCGTTTTTTATCAGCACCGCCACAAGCGTGCTGCCGCCATCGCTCCTGCCCGGCTCCGAGAGAAGGCTGTTCACACGGGCGGACGCGGCGTTTAGCGCGTCTGTAAGCATAGCCTCGCCTGAACTGAGCTCCTCAGCCGCGAAAAACGAGCGCATCATGGTGGCTGTTACGAGCGCGGATATTATCTCGCCTCCCGCAAGCCCGCCCATGCCGTCCGCAATGAGCGCGAGCACGCCCTTATTATTCTGCTCGCCGCCCTCATAGGGAGAAATGCCGAATGAATCCTGCTGATATGAGCGATAGCCTATGTGATGGGTATAGCCCGTCTTAATAAGTTTCACTCCCAATCAAACTCCTCTGTGCAAAATGGCATGAACATAAGCTTGGTTTCACCAAAGGCAAGTATGTCCCGCGCCTTGAGCTCGCGCGTCTGCGAGGGCAGAAGCGGCGTGTCGTTGACGAGCATTATATTTCTTCCCTTGCCCGCCGTGAGAAAATATTGTCTGCTCTTGCCTATATAGCTCACCGTGGCCGTATCCTCGCGCGATATGGTGGAATCGCCCTGTATGCTTATATCCATTTTGTCGCCGCGGCCAATGGCGTTGTTGCCGTCGTGTATGTGGTAATCGCGGCCCTTGTCCGCGCCGAGTATGCATACGAACCAGCCAACTACCGGGTCGATGCCTATGTTTTTGCGTATAACGGCCTCTGTGCGCCTATCGTCCTCCATAGCGCCCACCGGCATGGTGCGGCCTATCGAGGAGTTGAAATTGCCGAAATCATTGCTCCCACCCTGCTGCATAACGGGCGCTGTTCTGCCAACAGAGTCGTTTGCCGGCGCGTTCCACCCGGAAGAATCGCTCGCGCCGCTGCAATATGGGCAGGACGGAGTTTTCGACTGGTCGTAAAAATGACCGTTGGGGCATTGCTGCATGTTCATAATGCTCTCCTCCCTTTACTTTCGCTTTAATTCATAGGTCTTGTCTGTTTTATATACATACACACTTATATGCGTGCCGTCTATTATTTTCACCTTGAACCAGTCCAGCTTGTTTTCTCCGCCCTTTTTGCAGGTGTAAAACTCGCCGGAGCTATCGTTGCGAACATTATAATACTCATCGCTTGAGGGCTTTGTGATATAGTCCTTGTCGAACGTGAGGTGATATACGTCGCCGTTGGGCTCAAAATACATCAACTGCTTGCTGTTGTTCATCCATTTGCCTAAAAGGAACAGCTCAAAATATTCAGGACGCATCAGCGCTTCGATAACGCCCGGATTGCTCGCAACGCCCTTTAGCGCCGCAACCACCGCCTTATCGGTAGTCGCCTCCGCAGCCTCATAGCAGGCGTCTTTGAGCGCGACGGAATCCTCGTAATCCGCCGCCGCCGCCCATGAGAACATATCGCCCGCCTTATCGAACGTGGCTTGCGCGGCAAACATGCCCGCGTATTTATATATATCCGCAAGATGATCTACAACGTATTGCCCGCCGGCGTCTTCTATGTCATTTTCAAAATCCTGTATTTTGTCATATACGAACTGGGCGCTCGTTGATTTTTCTATAAGCGCCGTCATGGCCTTTATCGCCAAAGCCTCGCTGTCCTTATACGTTCTTATCGCAAGAAAAGAGGTGTACGCATTTTCATACTGCGCGCGCTCGAGCATAGCCTTCGCCGCCATATATTTGCAGTCCGTCACCTGGTTTGCGGCGTCGTTATAGCTGCCAAGCTGCTCAAAGAGCTTTAGCGCCTCCGAGTATTTTTTGGAGCTGTAAAGACTCAGCGCGAGCTGATATGTGCACTCGTTTATAAGCTCCTTGCTGTTTTCATAGCTGCCAAGCGCCTTAAATACGTCTATCGCCGCCTCGTACTGTCCGCTTTGCATGAGGCTGTTGCCGTGCTGATAGTCGCATTCGCTCATCATGGCCTTTGAATCCTTAAAATCGCCCAGCGCTTCAAACGCCGCGCGCGCGCCGAGATAATCCTGCGCCTTTAAGAGCGCCTGCGCGTTAGCGTAGCTTTCAAGCTGCGCGGCGTCCTCATAATCGTCCGGAAGCGATGCGAATTTAGTTTCCGCGCCCTGATAATCGCCGCTTGCCAGCAGCGAAAGCGCCTGCGAATAGCTGTTGTTGCGCATAACGGAGGATAGTATGAGCACCGCCGCCACAGCCACCGCCACGCCGACGGCCGCAATGCCGATTATAAGCCCTGTCTTTTTCTTGGGCTTATTTGCAGCGTCTGTTCTCTTTGGCGGTTTGCCGTTGTCGCCGCCCGATATGGGCACGGTTTTGCCATCGTTAACGCCTGACGTTGGATACGCGCCCTGCTGTGACGCGGGATACGCGCCCTGCTGCGACGATGGATACGCGCCCTGCTGTGACACGGGATATGTGCCTGTCTGCGGCGCGGGAATTTCGCCGTAAAGCTCGCTCATAAGGTCATAGAACGAGTGGAAGCGCTCCTCCGCTTTGAGCGCGAGGCCGCGCATGACGGCGTTTTGCTGCCGCGCGGTGAAATCCGCGCCAAGCTCATTTGGCGCTATAAGCGTATCCTCATGCATGCGGTCTACGCTCTGCGCGGGTATAG
>CAZZNN010000069.1:0-10271 GCA_964655605.1 uncultured Oscillospiraceae bacterium | reverse complement strand
CCACGAGATAGCCGTCCGAATTGGATTTTCTAACGAGCCTTTGCGCCATCAAATAGAGCGACGCGTAGCCATTGCCGATTATGGAGTCAAGCTCCTTTTTAAGTCTCGCGCGCACCACCTCTGGCAAGGGGTCGCCATATATCTCATGCGCCTTCGTCATGGCCATGCTGCGAAGCTCGTCGCTCGCGCCGGGAAATTCAGGCGCGTAAGTGCTTTTCTCGGATAAAAACGGCTTTAGGCTATCGCACATATCGGCTATCATATTGGGGTTTTTGACCACGGCCTCATACGCCTTTTCCTCGCCAAGATAGCTGAATTCATCAAGCATTTCCCTTGTGGTTTTAAAATAGAGCGGCGCTTGCTGCTCGGCGTCCTTAAAATCCCTCGCGCTCATGAGTATTGCGCGATAGACTGAATCCTCCGGCTCAAGGAAATGCACATCGCCCGTGGCGACTACTGGCTTATCGAGCTTGTCTGCAAGCTCCGCCACGCGCTTATTGAGCTTGCGCAAGTCGTCCTCGCCGCTAACTATGCCGTCGCGCACCATGAACATATTATTGCCTATAGGCTGAATTTCAAGATAATCGTATTCTGAGGCTATGCTCTCTATACGCGCCTCGTCCTCCTCAGAGCCCGAGGAATAGGTTATCGCGCGGAAAAGCTCACCCGCCTCGCACGCGGAGCCGAGTATAACGCCGTTTCTATGCACAGCGAGCAGGCTTTTTGGTATGCGCGGCACCTTTTTAAGATATTCCATGTGCGAATAGGATACGAGCCTATATAGATTCAATAGCCCATCGTGATTTTTTGCGAGCAAAATTATGTGGAAGTTTTCACGCTTGCCCTTTACTCGTTCGCGGACTGCTGTTTCAAGCAGGGGCAGCTTTGCGCCCATCAAAATGAGCTGCTCCTTTATTTTTGTGAATATAAGCGCTATTGCGCGGGCGGTATCGTCGGCACGCGTCAATTCGCCGGCCTCTATTTCGTAAGCCTTGGCGCACAGCGCAATGCTCGGCGTAGGCGTTGCAAGCTCCTTATAATCCCGCTTTAGATAATGCGTAAGGCGCATGGTATCTATGCAATATTTTATCTCGCTGCCGCCGCGAACGGCGTTTAGCCTGTCTATAAGCGTGCGGGCGCGCTCTACGCCGTGCACTGCCACGGCGTCGCCGCCTATAAAATCGCTCAAGCGCGCAACCGCCGCGTCTATATAGGGCGCGGAGTCAATATCGCTCCTGGAGATATTGGCTGCGCGCATAAGCGCCTCGCTGACGGGCGCGCCGGGGTTCACCATGGTTTTAAAGCTCTGAGTTATTTCGCCCGATCCATTAAAGCGCGCAGCCGCAAGCTGAAATATCTCCGTCCTTTGGCCGCGCTCCTCGAACAAAAAATCCACCGCGACGCACTTAGTCAGCGTCTGAGCCTCAACGAGCTCGCAATCGGGCAGCAAATACCCCTCTACCCCGAGCACGACCTTTATTTCCTTGCCGGATTTTTTAAGCTTCTCCGCCGCCGATACAGCGGCCGGGAACGCTTGCACAACCCCGTGATCGGTTATCGCCACGGCCTTATGACCCCAGCGCGCGGCGGTTTTTACCGCGTCCTGAATATCCACGGTCGCGTCCATGGCGCTCATTTTGGTGTGAAGATGCAGCTCCACCCGCTTTTGGGCGCAATCGTCATTTCGTAAAACGGCGTCCGTGCGGGCGATGAAATCCGCTATTAAAACATAAGCCTTTTTATATTCATCGAAGCTGTAGCGCCCGTGCACATACAGCCAATCGCCGCTGCTCACGGCCTTTTCAAGCTTCTTTAGCCTGCCGCCGTCGCGCTGCTTATCATAGAAGGTCTTTACGGTGAGCGTATTGGTTTTATCTGAAATATTCATAGTGACTATGCTCATTTCACCGCCCTTGACCTCTTTTATATCAAGCCCGTTTGCGCCCGTGACGAAGCCGCGCACGCAGACCGTGCCCGAAAGCTCGTCCACGTCACGCATGTGAACGGTTTTAACCCTGCGCGGCGCACCGTAAAGTATATTCTTTGGCGGTATGCTCACATAGCCCGCGTAGGGGTCTATATTGCCCTTTGGTGCGGGCGCGTCGGCGTTTTTATTTAGCTCCGGCACATTTTTAGGCGCGGGTCTTGGCGGCGCCTTTACAGGGCTTGGCTCGTAAGCCTGGCTCAAGCGCGCAGGCTTTGGGTCGCCCTCAAGCTCCACCTCAACGGTGCAGCCGGAGGCAAGCGCGCCAACGGCAACGCGGACGGACAGAATATCCGCCTGAGTGAAGCCCGGCTTTATTTTGAGTCTGACTACAAGCTTATTCTCGCTCTTTATCAGCTTTGCGCTCAACAGTTCCGCGTTATTAGTGCCAATATCTATCACTTTGCCATTCCCCCCATGGTGACGAATTGTTGAGTATATATAAGTTATTTGTGCAGCATTGCTCTTACGCGCGCGATAAAGGCGTCCACAATTCCGGGCATTGCGCCCGATTGCACTATTTCGCCCTTTTCAAATATCACCGCGTTATCACCGCCGAAGGCTATGCCCATATCGGCGCCGCGCGCTTCGCCCGGGCCGTTCACAGCGCAGCCCATTATGGCTATATCCGCTTCGCCCTGCTCATTTTCCAATTCGTCGCGCACTCTTTTTACTATGGCCTCAAGATTTTGCTTGCAGCGGCCGCAGGTGGGGCAGCTCACTATATCTACGCCGTCGTGTCTGAATTTGAGTGCGCGCAGTATCTTCTTTGCGGCGTACACCTCCTCAACGGGATCGCCTGTGATGGAGACCCTTAGCGTATCGCCTATGCCCTCTGAGAGCAGAGTGCCTATGCCTATAGACGATTTCACAATCGAAGCTTCCTTTGTGCCGGCCTCGGTTACGCCTATGTGCAGCGGATAATCCGTCTTTTGGCTCAAAAGCCTGAACGCGTCTATCATAACCGGCACGCTTGAGGATTTCACGCTTATAACCGTTTCATAAAAACCGCATTTCTCAAGTATTTCAACATGCCTCAGCGCGCTCATAACGAGCGCTTCCGCGCCGTCGCCGTGCTTTGCCAAAATATCCTTTTCAAGCGAGGCGGCGTTTACGCCAACGCGGATAGGCACGTTATGCCGCTTTGCGCAGTCCACAAGCATGCGGACGTTCTTCTCCTCGCCTATGTTGCCAGGGTTGAAGCGCACCTTGTCTATGCCGTTTTCCATGGCGAGTATGGCGAGCTTATAATCAAAGTGAATATCCGCAACCAGCACAAGCCCGGCCTTATCCTTTATCTCGCGCACGGCGCGCGCGCAGTCCTCATTATACACGGACATTCTAACTATTTCGCAGCCCGCGCTCTTTAGGCGGGCTATCTGCTCAAGCGTTTTTTTTGCGTCGGCGGTATCGGTATTGGTCATGGACTGAATAGAAAGCGGCGCGCCGCCTCCTATGGCAACTCCGCCGCAAACAACCCTTTTTGTGGTTTTTCGCATGGCGCTAACCTCCTATGAGCTTTGCAATATCATTGTATGTGAGGAATATCACGAGCGCAAAGAGCAATATAAGTCCCACAAAATGAACTATCGCTTCCTTATTGGGCGGCACTGGCTTGCCGCGCACGGCCTCCACGGCAATGAACGCAAGCCTCCCTCCGTCGAGCGCGGGGAGCGGCAAAAGATTCATTATGGCAAGGTTTATGCTCAAAATAACGCTTAATCTTAAAACTATCTCAAAGCCTAGGCGAACGGCGTCGCCAATTATTTTTATCGTGCCGACCGGCCCGGCCACATCGTCTGAGCTTATGCCCTGAGTGAATATGGAGCCGAGGAAGCTTAGCATTTCGCGGAAAAGCTCCCACACATAGGCAAACGACCTGCCTACGCTTTCAAAGAAGCCAAAGTGCATGCGGCTCGACGTCACGGTTATGCCCATAAGGTTGCCGCCCTTTTCCTGATTATAGAAATCGCGAACGGTCAAGTCCATGCGCTCGCCGCCCCTATCCACCGTCAGCACGGCGGCTGAACTGTCCGCACCGTCTATCAATGTGAACACTTCATTATAAAATGACACCGTGTCCCCATCAACAGCCACTATCACGTCGCCCTCGCGAACTCCTGCCTCATAGGCAGGCGTGCCCGCTACGGGCGGCTCGGCTATTGTGGGCATAAAATCGCCGTAAGCGCACAGGGCGATTATGGCTATAAGTATGGCCGAAAGTATGTTCATCACAGGCCCCGCCACAACAACCAGAAAGCGCTTCCACCATTTTTGCGCGTTAAAGGGGACGCGTCCGTCGTTTGACTCCTTTGCATCCTCGTCCTCGCCGTAAAAGCGGCACATTCCGCCTATGGGAAATGCCCTGAGCGCATAGGTTACGCCATTTTTTTCTTTTTTTATGAGCGCCGGGCCCATGCCTATGGCAAATTCCATTATATCGAATTTCAGCAGCCGTCCAACGCCAAAATGCCCCAGTTCATGCACGAACACGAGCACCGAAAGCACAAGCAGCGCGCCGATAATTGATAATAATGTCGTCATTCGTCTCTTTTCCCTTTCACTATTCGCTCACGCTTTTGGCGATACGCCTTGCTTGAGCATCCACATTGATTATATCATCAAGACCATTGATTGTAAAACCGAGCGAGCGCACTTTAGCCATGGTTTTCTCAACCACCGAGGCTATTTGCCAAAAGTTTATTTTTCCATTTACAAAGCTATCCACCGCTATTTCGTTCGCGGCGTTATAGGTTATTGGCAGTGCCTCGTTCTCGCTCAAAGCCTCGTATGCTAATTTTATTGCCAAAAAAATTTCCTCGTCCGGCGCTTCAAATGTGAGCATGCTCATTTTTTCAAGCGGCAGCGCGCCAAACTGGCTTTCCTCGCGTTTTGGATAGGTCAGCGCGTATTTTATCGCAAGGCGCATATCGGGCGCGGATAGCTGCGCCAATATGGAATTATCCCTAAATTCAACCATCGAGTGCACTATGGACTGCGGGTGTATGAGCACGCTTATCATGTCGCCCGTCACATCGAAAAGATACGCCGTCTCCATTATTTCAAGTCCTTTATTAAATAGCGACGCCGAATCTATAGTGATTTTCTCGCCCATTTTCCACGTTGGATGACTCTTTGCCTGCGCGGGCGTCACCCCTTCAAGCTGCGCCCTTGTATATGTGCGGAAAGGGCCGCCGGAGGCTGTGAGCAATATGCGCTTCACGTCCTCGCGTCTGCCCGCGCCAAGGCACTGGAATATGGCGCTCTGCTCGCTGTCAACTGGCAGTATCAGGCGCTTGCCTGTGCGCGAGAGCGCCTCGGCCTCGACGCGCGCAACAAGCTTATGCGCGCATACTACGCTTTCCTTATTCGCAAGCGCCGTTGGTATTCCTGCATTTAGCGCAAATAAAAGCGGTTTCATGCCCGCAAAGCCGCTTATGCCATTTACAACAATATCGTTCTCGCTCAGGGCGGCGGCTAAAGACGCGGCGTCCTCGCCTACTATGAGCTTTGCGTTTGAGCCTATTGCTTTAAGCCCGCTCTTGAGCGTTTTTGCGTCCGCTTCGCTCTCCATGGCTATATATTTGGGCGCAAAGCATTTTATCTGCTCCAAAAAAAGAGCGGCGCATCGCATGGAACGCACCGCCAGCGCGTTTACTTCATATTCTTCCGGCGCGCTTCTTACGACGTCTAGCGTCTGCGTGCCTATTGAGCCGGTACTGCCCAGCACAGCAATTTTTTTCATTTATTCTTGTTCCTAGTTTATTTGTAACCCAACAGTAAAAATACCATCAAAACTATGGGCGCGTTAAAAAACACGCTGTCGAGCCTGTCCACCACGCCGCCGTGGCCGGGGAATATGCTGCCGTAATCCTTTATATTAGCCCAACGCTTGAGCGTTGAGGCGTATAGATCGCCTATCTGGCCGAACACGCCGCCGAAAAGACCCAAAAGCAGCAGCGGCAGCAGGTGTATATTCGCGGGGAACGCCGCTTGGAGCAAATATGTGATATAGCCGCCCAGCACGCCGCCGAAAACGCCGGCTATGGAGCCAGCCACGGTCTTTTTGGGGCTTATATGCGGCGCAAGCTTTTTTTTGCCGAAAGCCATGCCCGCAAAAAGCGCGAGCGTATCGCCCATGAGCGGCGGCGCAAACGCGCATATAAGCGCAATGCGGCTCGTTTCAAAGCTCAGCTCCGCCATATACATAAATACCAGGAAGAATGAAAAAGGATAGAGCAATATTGCAAGCGAGCAAAGCGTTTCCTCAGTGGTGCGGTTTATATTTATCACGCGCTCGGTGAGCACAGAAAGCACCGCCACAGCCCACAGCGCCACCACGGGGAGCAAGCCCAGCTCCTTAAACACCACGTAATACGATATGGCCATTATATAGCTTGGCAGCATGAAAAGCGTCCTGACCTTGCGTTTGAACACTCCGCCCACCTCAATAACGGCGAAAAGCGCGACGACCGTAAAGCCTATGAGCTGAAACCAGCCGCCAAGCACAACTACCGCGGCGAAGTATGCCGCCAATATAAAGCCTACAATAATTCGTTTTGCCATTTATGTTCTCCGATTGTATTTTGCACGCAGGACGACCCGCCAAGCGGGGGACGGCGGGAGCGGGGGACGGCGGGAGCAAGCCCCCGCCCTACGGGGGGGAGCGACGCACGGTGCTGCGAGTGGCGCGTAACGCACGGTGTGCGCGGGTGCACGCGTGGGTTCGTCATGAGCGCGGCACGTCAAAATCTGCGATTTTGACGTGCCCTACTTGGGGCGCACACCTCCTGGGCTTGCTCCCGCCGCCTGCGCGCACTGGCGAAACATGCGTGCGCGTGAACACACCGCCACAACATGCGTGCATGAGCACGGTACGTCAAAATCTGCGATTTTGACGTACCCTACGGGGGGACGACGCACCGTGCCACCCGCACGGTCACGCCATCACAGGCCACCGAAGCGTCTTTGTCTGTGCGCGAACTCGCGCAGCGCCTTGGAATACTCCAAATCGTCGAAATTCGGCCATAAAACGTCTGTGAAATAGAGTTCAGCATAAGCGGCCTGCAAAAGCATGAAATTTGAAAGCCGCATCTCCCCGCCCGTGCGAATCAAAAGGTCCATATCGGGAAGCCCCGCCGTATAGAGGCTGTCCTTTAGCTTCTCCTCCGTCAAGTCGCCCTTGGGCACATCGCGAAGCAGCTCAAAGGCGCGGAGCGCCTCCGCGTAAGCGCCGTAATTCAGCGCAACGCACAGCGTAAGGCCGGTGTTGTCCTTTGTGCGCTCTATTGCGTCATGCACGGCTTTTGAAACCGCTTTGGGGAAATTCGTATCGTAAATATCGCCAAGCGCCCTTATGCGCACGTTATTCCTATCCAGCGCGTCTATCTCGGTGCCGAAATATTCAACGAGCAGCGAGAACAGCGCGCTCACCTCCGTCTTGGGGCGCTTCCAATTTTCAGTTGAAAACGCATAGACAGAGAGCACCCTTATTCCCACGTCCGATGAAAAGGTGATAATAGCGCGAAGCCGCTCCATTCCGGCGCGGTGCCCATACGAACGGGATTTGCCCAGCGCGGTTGCAAAGCGGCCGTTGCCATCCATAATAATGCCCACATGCGCGGGCAGAGTATTTCCCGCAAGCCCGTATTTCTCGAGCAGGGAGGCGCGTTCAGTTTCCGTCATTATCTATCAGCGTTTTAAAGAGCGAATAGCTAAGCTCAACCGTGCCGTCCATAATCTCGCGCTGCCTTATCACGCGGGCGCTTTCGCCTTTAGCGCCCTTTCTGCACGATACGAGCACCGTTGCTGCCGCAAAGCCTGAAGCTTCAACAAGCCCTTTGGCCTTTTCAAGCTCCAGCCCCACGACGCACGGCGGCGTTCTTTGCTCCGTCAAACGTCCATTATCTCCTTTTCTTTATCGGCGAGCACTTTATCGACTTCCTTTATCATGTTGTCGGTAAGCTTCTGCGCTTCGTCCTCGGCCTTCTTCTGATCGTCCTCGGTGAGCTCGCCGTCCTTTTTCTGCTTCTTAATCTGCTCTATGGCGTCGCGCCTTATTGAGCGGACTGAAACCTTTGCGTCCTCGCCCTTTTTGCGCACCGTTTTAACAAGCTCCTTGCGGCGCTCCTCAGTGAGCTCTGGGAATACAAGGCGTATGCACTTGCCGTCGTTATTGGGGTTTATGCCGACCTCGCTCTTTTGAATGGCTTTTTCAATGAGCGAAAGCGTGCTCGGGTCGTAAGGGGATATAACGAGCATTCTCGGCTCCGGTGAAGAAATATTTCCTACCTGATTTATGGGCGTTTGAGTGCCATAGTAATCAACGAAAACCCTGTCGAGCACCTGCGCGTTCGCGCGTCCTGCTCTAAGGGTGGAAAGCTCGCGTTTGAGCACCGCTATCGTTTTATTCATTTTGTCTTTTGCGACTTCGTTGGCGTCCATGTATTCTCCTCCGTTTCCCGCGCGGCTATCTTATTGTGCCACGCTTTTTATTATTCTATTTTATTAGATTTATGCTCCGATAACAAGTACCTATTTTGTTAACCCTTTTACTTCATTTTTTAATCTATCAAAGTGCCTATATTCTCGCCCGCTATCGCCTTTAATATGTTTGAGCGGACCTTCAGCGCAAACACCAATATGGGTATTTTTTGCTCCTTGCACAAGGTTATCGCCGTCATATCGGTGGCGTTGAGGCCGCGAGTTATCACATCGTCATACGTAAGCTTGTCATAGCGCACGGCGTCCTTAACCACTTTGGGGTCCGCGCTGTACACAGCGTCCACGTTTTTGGCTAAAAGCAGCGCGTCCGCGCCCATCTCCGCAGCCTTTAGCGCGGCGGCGGTGTCCGTTGAAAAGAAAGGCACTCCGCTTCCGCCCGCAAATATCACTACATTATTTTTAATTAACTCCTGCGCCTCGCGCGAATTGTATTCGCGGCATATACGCGGCATAGCCACGCTCGACATCACCTTTGCACTAACGCCCTTTCTTAAAAGCGCGTCCTCAAGCGCGAGCGAATTTATCACCGTCGCGAGCATGCCCATCTGATCTGCGCGGTTTCTATCCATATAGGCGCTGCTCCTGCCGCGCACCATATTGCCGCCGCCTATTGTGACGCAAACCTCGGCGCCCGCGTCTATTATAGTTTTAATTTCGTCCGCAACCGCGTCCACGGCTTCCGGATTCACGGTCTCGCCATTGCCGCCGAGCGCCTCACCGCTAAGCTTTAGCGATATGCGCTTATATTTTAGCTCCATCTGTATCCCTCCGATTTTAAAAAAGGGAACACGAGCGTGTTCCCTTTTATTTATTCGTAAGCTTATTGCTTCATTTGACCCATAACTTCTTCAGCGAAGTTGTCCTGACGCTTTTCAAGACCTTCGCCCATCTCATAGCGCACGAAGCGGCGAACGCTTATCTTCTCGCCTATCTTGGCCACGGCGGCGTTTACCATCTCGCCAACGGTCATTTCAGGATCCTTAACAAAGGGCTGCTCAAGCAGGCAAACCTCTTTGTAATATTTCTCTATGCGGCCCTCCACCATCTTGTCGATGATGTTCATGGGCTTTGGCTTAGGCTCATTGAGCGCCTGCGCGCGAAGGATTTCCTTCTCCTTCTCTATCTCGCCCGCGTCAACCTCTTCCTTGTGGATATACTTGGGGTTGCTCGCGGCGATGTGCATGGCGATGTCGTGAACGAGGGTTTTATACGCGTCCGTCTTTGCGACGAAATCAGTCTCGCAGTTGACCTCGATAAGCACGCCTATCTTGCCGCCCAGATGAACGTAGGAATCGACTATGCCTTCGGCGGCTATGCGGGAGGCCTTCTTTGCGGACGCCGCAAGGCTCTTTTCGCGCAGATAGTCCATCGCCTTATCCATGTCGCCGTCGCACTCAACGAGCGCCTTCTTGCAGTCCATCATGCCCGCGCCGCTCATTTCGCGCAGGGTCATTACGTCTTTCGCAGTAAACATATATTTCTACCTCCACTTAGATTAGAATTCGTCGCCAGCAGCTTCGGCCAATTCAGGATCGTCATTGTCCTCCATCTGCTCGCCCTGCTTGCCTTCAAGCACGGCGTCCGCCATCTTGGAAGCGATAAGCTTGACCGCACGGATAGCGTCGTCATTGCCGGGGATGGGGTAATCGATCTCATCGGGATCGCAGTTGGTATCAACGATAGCGACCACGGGAATGCCCAGAGTATGCGCTTCGGCAATAGCGATATGCTCCTTGCGGGGGTCTACCACGAACATAGCGGAGGGCAGCTTCTTCATTTCCTT
>CAZZNN010000068.1:8698-10294 GCA_964655605.1 uncultured Oscillospiraceae bacterium | reverse complement strand
GGGGGTATATGTCATCGTGCGAAATGGGGGCTTCGCACGCAATGACCTTTTTAGCCTTCACGGCCCGCGAGGGTAAGGGTTATATCCGATTGCTCCTCGCCTCTTAATATCGTTAGTGTTACCGTATCTCCGATATTATATTCATAAAGCAGGCTGGAAAGTTCTGCCGCGCTCGTTACCGCGTTGCCCTCAAAGGCGAGTATCACGTCGTCTTCTTTAAGGCCGCCCGCCTCGGAGCAGCTTCCGCTCTCAACGCTCGTCACCTGAAGGCGAGTTTCATAATTCTGTATCTGCGAGAAGCCGAACATGCCGAACATGCTGTTGAAATCGTTGCCGCCGCCATTGCCGTTTCCGTTTTTAACGGTGATCGTCACCGTGCGCACGGCTATTCCAAGATACGGCCTGCCGCTCACATAACCTATATCCATAAGGTCTGTGATGATCACCTTTGCCGAATCTATGGGGATAGCGAAGCCAATGCCCTCAACGTCGTAGCCCATAGACTTGGAATTAACTATGCCAATGAGCTGACCGGCGTTGTTGAACAAGCCGCCGCCGGAGTTGCCGGGGTTCACGGAAGCGTCGGTCTGCATGAGCGTCATTTCGTTGCCCTCAACGGTTATCGTGCGGTCGAGGCCGCTCACTATGCCGCGCGAAACGCTGCTAGAGAGCACGCCCAGGGGATTGCCTATCGCGTATACCGTGTCGCCCACGAGCACGTCGCCCGACGCGCCAAGCGTTGCGCAGGGCAGGCCGGTAGCTTCGATTTTAAGCACCGCGAGGTCGGTCTTGCTGTCAGCGCCCGCGACGGTCGCCTCATAGTCGGTGCCGTCCTGAAGATATACGGTTATCTTCGTGGCGTTTTCTATAACGTGATAGTTGGTCACTATGTAGCCGTCCGCCGTTATTATAACGCCCGCGCCGCTGCCGGAGGTGACCTCCTGCGTCATGCCGTAGTATGAGCTGGTCGAGCTTATGTCTATACCCACCACGCTAGACATGGCCGCGCGTATCATCTCGCCCTCGGAATCAAATGTCTTTGGCGTGGACGACATTATTACGCCGGACGATGGGGTTGCGCCGTCGGCATTGCCCGCCTGGGCAAGCGGCTTGGTCGTCGCCTGCGGTTCGGCGGCGTCGGCGGGAGCAGGGGTTTGCGCTATCGCCGGAGCGTTGGCGTTCGTGTCCGCCATGGCGGTTTGATTTTTTGCGCCGTTATTCATCAGGCTTCCGCCGTAAACTCCTATCACGCCCGCTATGAGCGCAACGACGAGCAGACTCACTATGAGCTGGGGAAATGTTACATAGCGCTTATCCTTTTTCGGCCTTTGCGGCGGCGGAGTCACAGGCGCGTAAGCGTAGCTCTGGCTGCCGCCCGCGTTCTGCGCGCTTTGCGTATTTTCAGGCGGCTGAGAGCTGGCGTTCGCCGCACCGTTTTGACTATTCTGATAGTTTTCAAACCAAGTATCTTCGTTCATAAATATCCGTCCTTCCCGAGCCGTTCGTTTAGCTCTTATTTCTGAGACATATAATAAGCTAAAAAAATGTATTTTCAATATATGTTTTGCGGTAAAACTATGGAAAAGCGTGTACAAA
>CAZZNN010000068.1:1221-8598 GCA_964655605.1 uncultured Oscillospiraceae bacterium | reverse complement strand
TGTGACAGCCAAAGCTCTGTGGCAATTCACGCTTTCAAGCGTGTACAAAATGTGACAGCTAAAGCTTTTGAACGTGCGTAAAATGCGCTGGCTCAAAATATCTCACTGATTTTCATGCACAACGTATCGTCCTGGCGCGTATTATATCGTAGCAAGGCTGAAGACGACCGAAAAGGTCGTATGCGGCCAATAAAGGAGGAACAATAATGAATAATTGGTGGTGGATAATAATCCTAGCCCTGATAGGCTCAGGCTCAGGCTGTGGCTGTGGCTGTGACGATGATTGCGGCTGCGGTAATAACTGGTGGATAATAATCCTGCTCCTGCTCTGCTGCAACGGCGGCGGTTTAGGCTGCGGCTGCGACGCCGCCAACACCAGAAGCTCCGGCTGCGGCAATAACTGCGGCTGTGGCTGTGGCTAAATAGGTTAGCCGCGTTGCGACTAAATAGGTTAGCCGCGTTGCGGCTAACCATTGGGTAAACCGCGTTGCGGTTTACCAGTGGGCAAATCCGCATAGCGGCTTACCCATTGGCATTACAATGCTTTGGTATTGCTAAATGTAAATCGCGAGGCGATTTACGGTAAACGCTAATGCGAAGCATTTGCGTATGTAGGGCGGGGGCTTGCCCCCGCCGTTGTCTACGCACTAACCCGTTTGTAAACGCAAATGCCTCGCATTTGCGCACGTCAATATCCCAAAACCTCGTCCACCAAAATAACGTGCAATTCCTTCAATAATCTCGGCGGATATTCAATTATGCTCGTCACGCGGCACATGCGCTTGGGGCTGTGGCAATCCGTGCACTTGCCTGTTATCGCGCAGGGCAGCTCAAGCCCAAGCCGTCTTGCGTTGGGCGGACAGGCAGCCGCCTTTATGCGCTTTATGGCCGAGTCAATATCATCGGTGAGCTTATTCTTGCCTATAATGAGCACCGTGCGCTTAGGCCCCGCGAACATGCCCGCCACGCGATTGCCCGTGCCGTCTATATTCACTATTTCGCCGCTTTTTGTAAGCGCGTTCACCGAGCACAAATAAAAATCTGCGTTGGCCGCGCACTCGCATACGCTCTCGCGCTCGCTTGGTTCCGAGCGCCAGTGCCAATACACCGTGTTGCCCTGCTGCTGCAAGGTATCGTATAGCCCAAGCTGCTTCACCGTCATGGAACCGCCCATGCCAACGCTGCCGGAGCCTATAAGCTCAAGCGCCGTTTTCTTCGCCTCTGCCGAGTCGCAAGCCGAATGGACTATAAAGCCGCGCCCCTCAAGCTTGCCCACAAGAGTGGAATAATCCTCACAAAACATAGCGTACCTGCTTTCCTTTTTTGGTTAATCATATCACATTGTATGGCGCGTGGCACGTTTTTCTTGCGCGCCCGCTTTAAATGACGTATAATATTCTGGTAATATTATGTGACTTTCGCATTGGCGGCGCAAAAGCGCGTCCGCTGTGAGCGAAGAAAGGGAATGGATTGTCTATTTTCTCTCTGTTTTCAAATCCGCAGGCGTTTCTGCTGGAGCTTATATATCGCGTTCCGGCGATACTGGTCGCGCTCTCGTTTCACGAATGGGCGCACGCCTATGCTGCCTATCGCCTTGGCGATCCCACCGCGCGCAACGTAGGCCGCATGACGGTGAACCCATTTGCGCATATAGACGTTTTCGGCCTTATAATGCTAGTGCTCGTGCGCTTTGGCTGGGCAAAGCCCGTGCCGGTTAATATCCGCAATCTCAATAAGCCTCGCCGCGATTCAATTATTGTCAGCGTCGCGGGCGTTATAACAAACCTGCTGCTCGCCTTCATAACCACGGGCGTGCTCTATTTAATGTGGTACGGCTTTGATTTTTATAATGAAGTGGTGAATAATTTCCTTTTAAACTTCCTTTTCATCAATCTGGGCTTATTCGTGTTCAACCTTATTCCGATACCGCCGCTCGATGGCTACCATGTGCTGGAAAGCCTTTTAATACGCAAGGTGAACTATCGCGTTTTCGATTTTCTTGAGCGCTATGGCTTTATTATCCTCATAGTTTTGCTTATGACCGGCGCGCTCTCAGGCGTCATGTCGATTGTTGTGAATTGGCTGATAGGCGTGTTTGAAGCGTTCTTTTCGCTGTTTGTATGAGCTAAGGGGGAACGATGGCGTATCAGGTCAAATTGAACCAGTTTGAAGGGCCTCTCGACCTGCTGCTTCATTTAATAGAAGAGGCGCAGGTGGATATAAAGGATATTTTCATATCCGAAATAACCAATCAGTATCTTGCCTATATGGAAGCGCTTGACGAGCTTGATATGGAAACCGCGAGCGAGTTTCTCTCCGTCGCGGCGACGCTCGTTTACATTAAATCGCGTTCGCTCCTGCCAAAGCCCCCCAAGGAGGAGGAGCCCAATATGGAGGATCCCGAGGAGGTGCTTTTAAGGCAGCTGCGCGAATATAAGGCGTTTAAGGAGATAAGCTGCAAGCTCAATAGCCTTTATGAATCCGCGAGCAGGTCATATTCAAAGCTGCCGGAGGAGTTGGTGCTTCCCGAGCAGGAGGTCACCTTAAAGGAAATGACCACCTCCGCGCTCTACGCGGTATTCACCCGCCTTATGGCGGACGCGGGGGAGGAGCGCGTTGACGTGCGCGAGATAGAGCAGGATAGGTTCACTATCCGCTCGCAGCTTCGCCGTATCCGCTCGGTGCTTCAGGAGCGCGAAACCGTGCGTTTTGAGGAGCTTTTTGAGGGAATACCCGTCAAGCTTGAAATGATAGTCACCTTTATGGCGCTTCTTGATATGATAAGGCGCAGCGAAATAAAGCTAAAGCAGAGCACGCCATACGGGGCGATAATGATAAGCGCGGCTAAGCTTATGGAGGATGATGAGGACTTTGAATATATGGATGAAGGGCAGGACGGCGCCAAATGAGCTACGATGAAAGATACGGAATAATTGAAAGCCTGCTTTTTGTATCCGGCGACCCGATACCCCTTGCGGAGCTCACGCGCGCGCTGTCGCTCACGGAGCTTGAGATGGCGTCGCTCTTGCAGGCTATGGATAAGCTTTATAAAGAAGAAAAGCGCGGCGTGCAGCTATATATCACCGAGGATAGCGTGCAGATGGTGTCAAATAAAGAATATTCTGAGTATGTGCAGGAGCTTTTGCAGCCCGCGCGCAGCAAATCGCTTTCGCAGGCCATGCTTGAGACCATGAGCGTTATAGCCTATAAGCAGCCCATCACCCGCGCCGAGATAGAAGCCGTTCGCGGCGTGAGGTGCGATTACACAGTGCATGAGCTTATAAAGCTTGGCATGGTTAAGGAAGCGGGCCGCAAGGACGCGATAGGCCGCCCGGTGCTCCTCGCCACGACCGATGCGTTTTTGCGTCACTTCGGGCTGAATTCGCTAAACGACCTGCCCGAATATAAGGAGCCTGAAAACGACGTGCAGCTTCTGCTTGATATTGAGTCAGCCGAGCAGAGCGAGCAAACCATGATACAAACCCAAGGCATATAATTTGCAGATTTTGCTAATATTAACAGCCGTATGGCTGTTATTTTTATACTTGCGGCGCTCGCGGGCATTGCGGCGGCGCTTATATGGGGCACGTCGCTTTATTTTCGCGTTTCGCTCAATGAAACCGGCGCGCATGCCGCCATTGAGCTTCGCTTGCTTTTTGGTCTTATAAGGCTGCCCGTGAGCGCGCGAAAAAAACACAAAAAAAGCGAGGCTAAAAAGCGCTATTCGGCGCATAAGCTGCTAGATATTCCAAGGCTTGAGTATCTTCGCGTCACATCGCGCGTCGGGCTTGAGGACGCCGCAAACACGGCGCTTTTGGCAGGCTTTATAGAGTGTGCCGTAAAGGCGGCGCTCGCGCCGTTTGCGGATAGCAAAAGCAGGATATGCCTGTGGATAAGGCCGCTTTTCGGGCAAGACATTTTTTGGCTCGATTTGGAAGGAATAATAGTCGTTGACGTTTCGCAAATTATGCCCATATCAAAACGATCAAAAGGGAGAAAATGAATATGTCGCACCCAATAGAAAACATAATGCGCAGCACTATGGAAGAATTAAAGAACATGATAGACGTGAACACCGTCGTAGGCGAGGCCGTTTTTGCCTCCGGCGAGACGACCGTTCTGCCCGTATCCAAGGTGAGCTTTGGCTTTATCTCCGGCGGCGGCGAGTATGGACGCGAATCAAAGGTAAAATCGTCCGGCGAGCAGCTTGACGCTCAGGAAGGGCGCTACCCCTTCGCTGGCACCTCCGTGGCGGGCGTTAGCCTCACGCCGATGGCGTTTCTAGCCGCGGATAAAAGCGGCGTAAAGCTCCTGCCCACGCAGTACCCAACCAGTATAGACAGGGTTATAGACCATGTGCCGCAGCTCCTTTTAGCCGTGGAGCGCGTGCTGTGCGGCGGAAAAAAGACCTGCGAGGACGGGCAGGAGCAAGGCGGAGAGAAAGAGAGCCGTGAATAAGCCTTTGTGCGCGCTGCTCGCGTTTATTTTTGCGGCGACGCTCGCGCCAGTGAGCAAGGCGGAGATAGCGGATTCGGCGCACGGCGCCTGTCTTATCGAGCTGACCACCCAAAAGGTGCTCTATGCAAGCTCCGCGCATGTGAAGCTTCCAATGGCGAGCACCACAAAGGTGATGACCGCGCTGCTTGCAATAGAGCACGGCAATCTTGACGATTTGGTGGAAACCCCGGCCGAGGCCTATGCCGTCGAAGGCTCGAGCATATATCTTGAGCAAGGCGAAAAATTGAGCCTTCGCGACCTCATATACGGCCTCATGCTCTCCTCCGGCAACGACGCCGCCGTTAGCATTGCCGTTCATATAGGCGGCAGCGTGGAGGGCTTTGCCGGGCTCATGAACGCCAAAGCGCGCGAGCTGGGCGCAATGAACACGCATTTTGTTACCCCCAACGGCCTAAACGACGAAAATCACTATACCACCGCCTACGACCTTTCGCTTATATGCGCCCGCGCCATGAATAACTCCATTTTCCGCACGGTGGTAGGCACGCAGTATCATCGCACCGCTACGGGCAATGTGCAGCGCACTTTTAAAAATAAGAATAAACTCCTTTGGCAGTATGAAGGCGGCGCGGGCATTAAGACAGGCTACACAAGGGTGGCCGGAAAATGCCTCGCCTTCGCGGCGGAGCGCGATAATATGACGCTTGTGGGCGTCGTGCTCGGCTGCCCAGATATGTTTAACGAGGCTCAAGCCATGCTCGACTATGGCTTTGACAATTATTCCATGCAGCTTATAATGTCGGCTGGCACGCCCGTAACCACTATCTCGCTTGACGATGCGCAGGAGGAGCGTCTGAGCCTTTCCGTCAACACGGATATTGCCGTGCCCGTAAAACGCGGCGAAACGGCCAGCCTCAAAACCCGTGTCACCGTGGATAAAACGCGCGCACCGATAATCGAGGGCGAGCGCCTTGGATATGTTGAGCTGTATGAGAACGGGCGCATTGTGAGGCAAATTCCGCTTATCGCCTTAAAAAGTGTGGACTTAAAGCTCAAATTCGATTATTATTTATATAGGGCGATAGAGAGCTGGCTTGAGCCGTTTACAGCGCCTTCGTAAAGACGCGCTCAAGGAATGGGGGGAAACATGGAAGAAATAAAGGCCGTAAGGCTGCAAAAATATATGGCCGAGGCGGGCGTCGCCTCGCGCAGAAAATGCGAGGAGCTTATCACCGCCGGACGCGTCAGCGTAAACGGGCAAACCGCAACGCTCGGCATGAGCGTAGACCCTCAAAGCGCCGTCGTCGAGCTCGACGGTAAACGTCTTGAACGCGAGAAGGGGCGCTTTGTAATAGCGCTCAATAAGCCGCGCGGCGTTATGTGCACCGTGTCCGACCCCGAAGGCCGTGAAACGGTTATGGACTGCTTTAAAGGCTTTGAACATCGGCTATATAATGCCGGCAGACTCGATTACGACAGCGAGGGTCTGCTTATCATGACTAACGACGGCGACCTCGCCTATAAAATAACCCATCCTAAATTCGTCATGGATAAAACCTATCACGCCATCGTGGACGGCGAGCTTACGCAGGCGCAGCGCTCAACCTTAGAGCACGGCGTCGCCCTTGACGATGGCTTTACAACCTCGCCCGCGCGCATAAGCAACACTCATAAGCTAAAAAACGGCAATTCTTCATTCGATATTACAATACATGAGGGACATAATAGACAGGTGCGCCGCATGCTAAGCGCCGTTGGCCGCGAAACTCTCCTTTTAAGGCGGGTGAAAATAGGCCCGATAGAGCTTGGCAATCTTGGAAGCGGTAAATGGCGCTATCTCACGCCCGATGAGCTGGCCGCCTTTGAGTATGAACTGAACGGAGATAAATAACAAATATTTGTTAATCTTATTCTTGTAAACACTTGCAAAAATATATTGAATATTGTACGATTGTAAATAATGGGGGTTCATTTGGGACGCAGAGCAAATTTAAGCTCACCTTATAACCCACTGTTATTTTATGCTTAAATATATAAGCAGAACTTAGAATGGAGGAACCAGATATGGAAATCAGCCCGTGGTTGGTGATGCTTCTGGGAATGGGCACAGTTTTCGTAGGCTTAACTGTTCTTATAGGAATAGTCAATCTTATGGGAGCTATAGTTAGGGGCAAGACGGATAAGGCAAAGAGCGCAGCTCCTGCCGCCGCGACGCCAGTTCCCGCAGCTCCGGCCGTAAATGCAGCTCCCGCAGTAAGCGCGGCTCCCGCCGTGGATAGGGGTCAGCTCGACGCCGTTGTCGGCGCAACTATAGCCACATATCTAGGCACTGAGCCGGAGGGAATAAGAATAAATTCCATGCAGCAGGTGGGTGCAGGCGGTAATGAACGCAAGCAGCTTTCGGCGGTGATAGCGTGCGCCATAGCATGCAGCATGAAAAAGGATATATCCGCCATCAGAATTTTGGGAATAAAGCAGGTTTAACCTGGAAAATTATCATAAGCAAATTTGAGGAGGAAATCACACAATGCGTAAATTTCTCGTAAACGTCAACGGCACTTCTTATGAAGTGGAAGTAGAAGAAATAGCTGGCGCTCCCGCCGGCCGTCCCGCCGCGTTCGCGCCACGCGCCGCAGCGCCCGTCGCCGCGCCCGCGCCGATAGCCGTGCCTGTTGCAGCGCCGGTGGCAGCTCCTGTAGCGGCGCCGGTAGCAGCCGCGCCCGCGCCTGTAGCCGCACCTGCGGCAGCGCCCGCTGGCGGCACTCCTGTCACAGCTCCCATGCCCGGCAATATCCTTGCCGTAAACGTTAATGTTGGCGACGTGATAAAGGGCGGTCACCCCGTTGTTGTGCTTGAAGCCATGAAGATGGAAAACGATATTCCCGCTCCGTGCGATGGTAAGGTTCTTGCCGTAAACGT
>CAZZNN010000068.1:0-1121 GCA_964655605.1 uncultured Oscillospiraceae bacterium | reverse complement strand
GACTCAACGGGGTTTGCAATGCTCGTAAAGGATCCGCGCCCGCTAATTATGATAGCGATAGCGTGCTTCCTGCTGTATCTTGCCATAGCCAAGAAATATGAGCCGCTGCTCCTCATGCCGATAGCCTTTGGCATGCTGCTCACAAACCTGCCTGGAGCTGAGATGTATCACGCATATCTCTATCAGGGCGGCCATGTGGATTGGGCGCAGTTCAGCACCAACGCGGGGCTTATAGATTATCTGTATCTCGGCGTTAAGCTGGGCATTTACCCCTCGCTCATATTTATGGGAGTTGGCGCTATGACCGATTTCGGCCCATTGATAGCCAATCCCAAGAGCCTTCTGCTCGGCGCTGCCGCACAGCTTGGCATATTCATCGCCTTCCTCGGCGCTCTGGGCCTCACCTCGCTCGTTCCGAGCATAGGCTTCGGCTTTAGGGAAGCTGCCTCGATAGGCATTATAGGCGGTGCGGACGGTCCCACGGCCATATATGTAACGAGCAAGCTCGCTCCGGACCTTTTAGGCCCAATAGCGGTTGCTGCGTATTCGTACATGGCGCTCGTGCCCGTTATTCAGCCCCCAATTATGAAAGCGCTCACTACCAAAAAGGAACGCAGCATAGTTATGGAGCAGCTTCGCCCCGTGACCCGCACTGAAAAGGTGCTCTTCCCGATAATAGTCACGATATTCGTTTCGTTCATGCTGCCCTCGGCGGCGCCCCTCATCGGCTTGCTGATGCTTGGAAACCTGTTCACCGTCAGCGGTGTAACGGATAGATTGAGCAAGACCGCGCAGAACGAGCTTTGCAATATCGTCACCATATTCCTCGGCGTATCGGTCGGCGCAACCGCCACCGTTGAAGCGTTCTTTAATATTAGAACTTTGGGCATACTGGCAATGGGCGTTTGCGCGTTCGGCTTCGGCACGGCGGGCGGCGTACTCCTTGGCAAGCTCATGAACGCTATGAGCGGCGGCAAGATAAATCCGCTTATCGGCAGCGCCGGCGTTAGCGCAGTGCCTATGGCGGCGCGCGTTTCGCAGGTCGTCGGCCAGAAGGAAAACCCCAGGAACTTCCTGCTCATGCACGCCATGGGCCCGAACGTTGCGGGCGTTATCGGCTC
>CAZZNN010000067.1:9037-10353 GCA_964655605.1 uncultured Oscillospiraceae bacterium | reverse complement strand
GCCTGCTCGGTGGTGCCGGTGGCCACCTGCTGCGACGCGGAGGCTATGTGCTCGGCATTGACGTTTATCTCGCTCGTCATTTCATTGAGAATCACTATGAAGCGGCTGGTGTGCTTCTTTATGCGCAGCGCCGCCTTTTGCAGCGCTTCAAAATCGCCGCTGTATTCCACCTGGCTCTCAACCGTGAAATCGCGATCGGACATCTTGGTGAGCATGTTGGAAATATCGCCTATGTACGCGTTGAGCGCAATGACGGTGTTGTTCATGGCGTTGGCGAGCTGCCCGGCCTCGTTCTTGGCCACTATATCGAGCGGCTCAAGGTGAAGGTTGCCGTGCTCGATATTTTCTGAAAGCTCCACGACCTTGTTTAAAGGATCGCTGAGCTTGCGCTTGACAAGCCCAAGGCCAAGGAAGGTCACGAACCCGGCGAGGCACAGGAAGCTTACTATTATGCCCTGCGTTGCGGTTGAATTGAGCTCTTGCCTTATGCCGGAAAGCGGATTTCCCACGAACAGCGCGCCGAGCACCTGCCCGGAGGCGTTCTTTATCGGCTCGTAGGTGTAGATCATTTCCTCATTGACTATTTTTGCCTTGCCGGTGGTGGTTTGGCCGCCGGTTATGACCTTTTCTGATATATCCTCCGCCATTTTTGTGCCTGTGACGCGATTGCCGCTCCCATCTATAATAGTGGTGGCGAGGCGCGTGTCGCCCGCGAAAATGGTGACTTCGCTTGCGACCTGCTCCTTTATGCGGTCAACAAGATCGAGATCGTCGAGCGAATAGCCCACCTGTATGAAGCCGATGGTCTTTGACGCGTCGGAAATCTTCATGTAGCAGCGATAGCTCAGCGGTATCTGCGAATCGGTGAAATAATCGGAATAATCGCTCTTGTTCGCGGGAAGCTTAACGGCCGTGTCCGCCGGAAGCTCGCCTACGCTCGCAAGAACGCTGCCGTCCAGATTATAGAATACGGCGTAATAGCCATTGGACTTCACCTCGCCCTCGACGGCCTGCTCTATGGCGGAGCCGCTGCCCGCAACGAGCTTGGCGTTGAGGTTGGGGTCCGTTGAATAGCGCAGCGCCAGGTTTAAAATCTGCATGGCCTCGTTTTCAACGGCGGTATTGAAAACATTTATGCTGGTGTTATTCTCCTGAGAATAAATTTTCTCAACAGTGTTGGTAGCCATGAATATCACGAATATCACAAGCAGCACTATCATGGGTATCATGACGGCGTAAAGCCACTTAACGAGCGTCCAGCCAAACTTATTCACCTTTATGCGCTTGGCGGCGACGGCCTCCCTGACCTCCTCGCG
>CAZZNN010000067.1:6208-8937 GCA_964655605.1 uncultured Oscillospiraceae bacterium | reverse complement strand
CTCGCGCATTTCCTCCTTGCGCTTTTTAAAGAGGCTCTTTACCCCAGTGGACTCGGTTTGAGGACGTGACTTTTCCATAAACAATGCTCCTTTCGCGGTAAAAAGCAAATATGCTCACGCATGAACACGTTCACTTAAATTATATATTTTGGGGATATTTAATTATACCATGTAACTCCCTGTTGCGCAATATAATTTTCGCGGCGAAATGGAGCAAAAGCGTGAATTTATGACAGGGCGGCGCGCTATGGACGGCGCTAACGCAGGCGCGGCGTTCATTCTCCGCATGCATACGGGGATAGTAGTTGCCTAACGGGCGCGATTACGATATAATACGAACATAATATATATTCGGAGGCATATCGCCATGATGACACGTTGGGGGCAAGCGCTCAGCGCGCAGGACGTTTTGAAGGAATACCCGAGGCCGCAGCTTATGCGCGGCGAAGAAACATACGTCAATCTGAACGGGTTTTGGGAATACGCAATAACCAAGAGCGATACGCCGCCGGACGAATACGACGGCGAGATACTCGTGCCGTTTTCGCCGGAGACGGCGCTAAGCGGCGTCATGCGGCAGGTTATGCCGGACGAGTGGCTTTATTACCGCGTGAAGCTTCCATTGACGCGTGAATTTGCGCGCGGCGGACGGCTGCTTTTGCACTTTGGCGCAGTCGACCAGATAGCGGACGTATATGTGAACGGGGTGTATTTGGGCTCGCACACGGGCGGGTACACGGCGTTTTCATTCGATATTACAACGGTTGTAAATTATAATAACGATATTTTGACGCTGCGCGTGAAGGATTATACGGATACGTCGTATCACTCGCGCGGCAAGCAGACGCTCACGCCCGGCACGATATGGTATACCGCGCAGAGCGGGATATGGCAGACGGTGTGGCTTGAGCGCGTGCCCAAGAAATACATAGAAAGGCTCAGGATAACTCCGCTTTTCGACGAGAATAAGCTTGAGCTCACGGTAGTGACGGCGGGCAGCGACCTGCCGCGCGTGTGTGAGGCGGAGCTTATGGGGCGCGTGGAGCGCTTCGAGGCGGATACGCCCGTGCGCCTTAGCGTTGCGGGCGCGGTGCCGTGGAGTCCGGAGCTGCCCGCGCTGCACAGCTTTAGCGTGAGGCTGGTGGAGGCGGACGGGGACGAAGGGGACGGCGCGGCGGGAGCAAGCCCCCGCCCTACAAGCGCTAAATGCGGGACGTTTGCCGCTTGCGAGAATGCCTCGCATTCTCCTGTCGGGGACGACGCGGCGGCGGGGACGGCGGGAGCGGTGGACGGCGCTGCTGAGGACGAAAACCGCGGATATTATCCGCCCGAAACGCGCGAGGGGGATTGCGTTACTAGCTATTTTGCAATGCGCAAATACGATGTGCGCGAGGACGTATACGGCGTGAAGCGTCTGTTTTTGAACAATGCGCCATGCTTCCACACGGGCGTGCTCGACCAGGGCTACTGGCCCGACGGGCTTATGAGCGCGCCGAGCGACGCGGCGCTCGTGAGCGACATAATGGCGATGAAGTCGCTCGGGTTCAACATGCTGCGCAAGCATATAAAAATAGAGCCTATGCGCTTCTACTATCACTGCGACCGTTTGGGCATAATGGTGTGGCAGGACATGATGAACGGCGGCGGCAAATACTCAACCGTAACCGTGCAGGGGCCCGCCATACTATCCCACAACATAGACGACGGCGAGAAAAACTATAAACGCTTCGCCCGCGAGGACGAAGCCGGGCGCAAGCAATACTACCTTGAGCTTGAGGAGATGATAGAGCAGCTCTATTCCTGCCCGTGCATAGCGCTGTGGGTGCCCTTCAACGAGGGCTGGGGGCAGTTTGACGCGGACAAGGCGTGCCAGCTAATTGAAAAGCTCGACCCAACGCGGCCCATAGACCACGCCTCAGGCTGGCACGACCAGAAGATAGGCGATCTGCAAAGTCTGCATGTTTATTTCAGAAAATATAAGTTCAGGCCGGACAAGCTTGGCCGCGCGGTAGTGCTATCGGAGTTTGGCGGGTACGCGCTGACGGTTGAGGGGCACTGCCAAAATCAGGACGTTTACGGCTATAAGCACTGCACGGACGCGGCGGATTTCGCCGAGGAGTTCACAAGGCTTTATCAAAGCGAGATAATTCCCGCCAAGGAGCAGGGGCTGGCCGCCGCCGTGTATACGCAGCTAAGCGACGTTGAGGACGAGCTCAACGGCCTTTTGACCTACGATAGATCCGAGCAGAAGCTCGCCACGAGCGTAGTCAGGGAAATAAACGAGGCGCTAAAGAGGTAAGCGAATGCAGGGTGCGCTGGCGGGGGGGCGCGGCGATTTCACCGTTGCGGCGGTGCGGGCACGCGGCGGCGGGAGCAAGCCTCCGCCCTACGGGGTTATGCTGATATGCCGATATAGCACAAAGAACCACCGGTGCGCCGGTGGTTCTTTAGCAAGCGGGCGGTTAGCCCGCGATTTATAGCAGCACCACTCCGGCTTCGCACGCATGCAAGTCAATGCACGCAAAATAGGCAAAGCCTATTTTGCCTAAAGCGGGCGGTTAGCCCGCGATTTATAGCTGCACCACTCCGGCTTCACACGCATGCAAGTCAATGCACGCAAAATAGGCAAAGCCTATTTTGCCTAAAGCGGGCGGTTAGCCCGCGATTTATAGCAGCACCACTCCGGCTTCACACGCATGCAAGTCAATGCACGCAAAATAGGCAAAGCC
>CAZZNN010000067.1:0-6108 GCA_964655605.1 uncultured Oscillospiraceae bacterium | reverse complement strand
AAAATAGGCAAAGCCTATTTTGCCTAAAGCGGGCGGTTAGCCCGCGATTTATAGCTGCACCACTCCGGCTTCACACGCATGCAAGTCAATGCACGCAAAATAGGCAAAGCCTATTTTGCCTAAAGCGGGCGGTTAGCCCGCGATTTATAGCAGCACCACTCCGGCTTCGGCGCAGACCTGCTTTGTCTCGTCGTCCCAAATAGACGAATGCACCTCGCCTATGTGGGCTTTGCCCAAGAGCAGCATGCACAGGCGGCTTTGGCCTATGCCGCCGCCGATGGTTTGGGGCAGCTCGCCCGCGAGAAGCTTTTTATGAAACGGCAGGCTCGCGCGGCTTTCGCAGCCGGAGGCGGCAAGCTGTGCGCGGAGCGCCTGAGCATCGACGCGGACGCCCATGCTGGTTATTTCAAATGCGCAGTCGAGCAGCTCGTTATAAAACAGTATGTCGCAGTTGAGCTGCCAATCGTCGTAATCGGGCGCGCGGCCGTCGTGCGGGAGGCCGTTTGAGAGCGGCGCGCCTATCCGCGTGACGCATACGGCGCCGTGCTCGCGGGCGAAGCGGGTTTCGCGCTCCTTGGCGTCGCAGTTGGGATAGATGTCCAAAAGCGCCTGCGAATCGACAAATGTAACGTCGCGAGCGAGCGAAACGCGGTTTTGCGGGTACTTGGCGTTCACGACGGCGGACGTATAGCTTATCGCGTCAACTATTGCGGTGACGGTGCGGCGGAGCGTGAGCATATTGCGCTCGTCGGGCGGGATCACCTTCTCCCAATCCCATTGATCGACATAAATGCTGTGGAGATTGTCGAGGCGCTCGTCGCGCCTGATGGCGTTCATATCGGCGTAAAGCCCCTGCCCTTCGCGGAAGCCATAGCGGTAAAGCGCCTCGCGCTTCCATTTGGCGAGCGAATGGACGACCTCGGCCGTCATATTCGCAGAGGGCACGTCGAAGGCGACGGGGCGCTCCACGCCGGAAAGATTGTCGTTCAAGCCCTCGGCGGGATCGACAAAGAGCGGAGCGGACACGCGTTTTAGCGATAGCACCGCCGCCAAAGCGTCCTGAAACGTCCGCTTGATGAGCGAGATGGCGGACTGCGTCTGATAAAGGTTGAGCGAGGAATGGTAGTTGTCGGGTATAAAGGTTTTCATTATGGTATCCCCCAAAATATTATATGAAAGCGGAGCTTCCATGGCTTATACAAAATATATTTTCCGAGTATATGACTAATGCGAGGAAATGTCAAGGGGGAATTGCGGCAACATCGCAAACCTTCGGTTTGCTTCAGACGTACCGCCGGGCCTGCACCGCAGTTGCGGCGAAATCCCCCCGTTTCAACCTGCTTGCCTCCGGTTTTGCCGTACCCTGCAATCCGCAAGCATAACCATGCGGGCGCGCCCCACGCGCCGGAGGATCGGCCGCCTCTCCGCCACCCCCATTCGGCCCCCCGCACCGCGTCCACCGCAAGATTTTGTGTCCCATCACAAAAATGTTTCACATGGAACAATTCTCATTTCCCCCACAGCTACGCCATTTTCACGCGCGCACACCGCAAAATCTACCGCAAAAAAATATTTTCACCACTAAATCTAGGTCCGCTCAAAATTGTTTCCCGTGAAACAATGGGCGCTTTCGCAATTCGTCCCGCCGCTCCGTCACAACATATTGTGGTCGCCCGTTTGCGCCGCGCCGCCAGGCGAATAATGACGTATTGCGCGCGCAAAAACAATATTGTATAATGGACGAAGCGCGGGGCAAGCACGCCTCGCGACGTTCCGCATTGGAGGATTGCATTTTGAAGATACTCGCTGTCGCCAACCAAAAAGGCGGCGTCGGAAAAACGACCACCACGGTGAACCTCTCCGCGTGCCTCGCCCAGATGGGCAAGCGCGTGCTCGCCATCGACGTTGACCCGCAGGGCAACTGCACCTCCGGCTGCGGCGTCGATAAGGAAGCGCCGGAGCAAACCGTTTACGATGTAATGATAGAAGGCGCGCCCGTCAAGGATGTCATCGTTCAGACGCCGCTTGAGAATTTGTGGCTTTTGCCCGCGCGCAAGGAGCTTTCCGGCGCGGAGGTCGAGCTTGTTTCGCGCACCGGCAGGGAGGGCGTGCTAAAGCGCGCGCTCGCGCCCGTCGCGGACGATTTCGATTTTGCGTTTATAGATTGCCCGCCGTCGCTTGGGCTGTTGACGGTGAACGCGCTCACCGCGTCGGACGCGCTGCTTTCGCCAATACAGTGCGAATATTACGCGCTTGAGGGTCTGAGCGACCTGATGAACACGGTTAAGCTCGTCCGCGGCGGCCTAAACCCGCGTCTTAGCGTGGACGGCGTTGTTTTGACGATGTTCGACGCGCGCACAAATTTATCCGCGCAGGTTGTCGCAGAGGTGAAGCGTCATTTTCAGGATAAGGTATATTCCACGATAATCCCGCGCTCCGTGCGCCTCTCCGAAGCGCCCAGCTTCGGCCAGCCCATAACCGTGTACGACCCGCGCTGCACAGGCGCTCAAGCGTATACGGCTTTAGCAAAGGAATTTCTTGGAAGAAACAGTTAGGGTATTTTTTCGACCCAAGCTTTGGAAACGCTTGAGCGCCTCCGGCGCACCCCGTAGGGGCGGATATTATCCGCCCGCCGGATTTTTCCGCACGCGGCGGTGGGAAATAGGCTTCCCCTTGAGGGGAAGCTGTCACGCGTAGCGTGACTGATGAGGTGTGCGGGTTTGCGCTCGTATGCCTCCGGCGCACCCCGTAGGGGCGGATATTATCCGCCCGCCGGATTTTCCCGCACGCGGCGGTGGGAAATAGGCTTCCCCTTGAGGGGAAGCTGTCACGCATAGCGTGACTGATGAGGTGTGCGGGTTTGCACTCGTATGCCTCCGGCGCACCCCCGTAGGGAACGCCGTCCCCGCCGTTTTGCGACATGCTCGCATTACCCCCGTTTCGGGCTGCGCGCCCCGGTACGTCAAAACCTCCGGTTTTGCCGTCCCCTACGGTTCGCAATCAAAACCACGCGGGGCACGCCCGCACCGCACCCACACCCCGTCCGGGCACAATCCGCGCAATTAAAATTGCTTAGATCCCGCACCGCGCGGCAAGCGCGTCATTAAGGAGGTAGAATAATGGCATTACGCAAAGGTCTTGGCAAGGGGCTCGACGCCCTGCTTGGCGATTTCACCGAAACGCCGCAGGAGGGCGTACTTCAGCTCGATGTCAACCTCATCGACACCAACCGCGAGCAGCCCAGAAAAACATTCGACCAAACCAAGCTCGAGGAGCTGGCGCAGTCCATAAAGCGCCACGGCATGGTGCAGCCCATAATCGTCCGCAAGAACGACAGCCGCTACACCGTCGTCGCGGGCGAGCGCCGTTATCGCGCCGCGCGAATAGCGGGGCTAAGCGCGGTTCCGGTCATCGTCAAGGATTTTGACGACGCCAAGGTGATGGAGGTCGCGCTGATAGAAAACCTTCAGCGCGAGGATCTAAACCCCATCGAGGAGGCGGCGGCCATCAAATTTCTCATGCAGCAGCACGATCTCACGCAGGAGGAGGTCGCGTCGCGCCTTAGCAAGAGCCGTCCCGCGATAGCCAACTCGCTTCGCCTTTTGTCGCTCTCCGAGGCCGTCCAGGATCGCATAAAGACCGGCGAGCTCACGGCGGGCAGCGCGCGCGCCATAGCCGGGCTTCGCGACGGGGAATTGCAGGAGAAGCTCGCCGTCGAAACGGTGTCCAAGGGACTTTCCGTCCGCGACGTCGAAGCCCGCGCCAAGCAGCTCTCCGAAGAAGCGCTCCCAAAGCCCGCCAAGCAGGCCAAGCGCAAAAAGCTCAAGGACTCTGAGATCCGCTTTGCCGAGGATACGCTTCGCGAAAAGCTCGGCACCAAGGTGAGCATAGAGGGCACGTCAAAGCGCGGCCGCGTCATAATCGAATATTTCGACCGCGACAGCCTCGACGGCCTTTACCAACTGCTTATGATGGAGAAAGCAAATGACTAAAGCCCCTTATTTGACCGATATTAGCTACCGCATGTCCGTGCGGCTTTTCTCGGACGGCGAAAAATGCTTCGGCCCCGGCCTGCTCGAATTGCTCGAGCGGGTGGGGAATACGCACTCTTTAAGCTCCGCCGCCAAGGAAATGAACATGGCGTACTCAAAAGCGTGGCGCATAGTCAACGACGCCGAGGCCGCGCTCAAATATAAGCTGCTCGACACGTCCATAGGCGGCAAGAGCGGCGGCGGCGCGGCGCTCACTCCCGAGGCAAAAACGCTCATCGCGGATTACCGCGCGTTCATGGCCGCGCTTCATAACGACGCTGACAGACGCTTCGCGGAGTATTTTATATAAGCCGTGCCCAAGCGGCTTTAATGTCCTGCGACGGCTTTGACGCGTCAGCGGCTTGCGCCGCACAAAACGGATCGCGCTCCCAAGCGGCTCAAATTCGCGCACCCCGAAAAATCCCCGCAAGCCGACCCTCACGTTTGGCTATGGAGGCGCAAAATGCCCGCATTATTTCTATCCGCGCCATCAGGTCTTGGCAAATCCTACGCTATACACAAGGCGCTTTTTGACTCCGCCTCTATTTTCTATGGCGTAATCACCTATAAGCTCAAAACCGCCGGCGCGACCGATATTTTTATCACGCCCGTTACGGGCGAACCCGTTACGGGCAAACATATAAGCGTCTCAAAGGGCGAGCCGAGACTCGTCGCGACCTCGCGGACCGACGCGGAGTATTGCGCCAAAATGGGTGCAACTAAAACGCCCGGCGCTCATGCCTCTGTGCCCGCCAGCGAGCAAGGCCGTTTTGCGTATATTTTCCCTGACGTATTTGACGACGCCGCCGCCTATATCGAAAACGCCCAAAACACGGCGGCTTACGCGGAGCGCATACTTCTTCTCGACGAGCTTGGAAGGCTTGAGTCGCAGGCGTTCCGCTTCCAAAAGACGGTGCTCGACGCGCTCGGGTCGCCCCAAAAAACGATCGGGGTTATCCAAAAAACGTCAACGCCTTTTCTCGACAAGGTGCGCCAAAATGAGTGCGTGTCCGTGCTGGAATTCAGCCCCGACATGCCGTTTGTGAGAAAGCGCATGTATTCGGAAATAATGGATTTCATTTTATCATAGATAGGGAGGGTATTATGTCAACATCAGTATACGGCTCCATAGCGCTCGTAACGGGCGCAAGCTCCGGCATAGGCCGCGCAACGGCGGCCATGCTCGCAAAAAACGGCTTCACCGTCTATGGCGGCAGCCGCCGCGCCGTAACGGGCGAAAAGACGGCTGACGGCTACACCGCGATCAAGCTCGACGTGACGGATTCACAGAGCGCCGCCGCCGCCGTTGACGAGGTTATTTCGCGCGAGGGGCGCATAGACGTGCTCGTGAACTGCGCGGGCAACGGCATAGCGGGCGCGGTGGAGGACTGCACCGGCGAGGACGCGCTTGAGCAGATGAACACCAACTACGCGGGCGTCATACGCATGGTGCGCGCGGCGCTGCCGTATATGCGCGAAAAGCGCAGCGGGCTTATAGTGAACATCGGCTCCGTGGGCGGCATATATTCCATTCCGTTTCAAACGCTCTACAGCTCGTCAAAATGCGCGCTCGAGGCGATGACGGAGGGGCTGAGGATAGAGCTCATGCCCTTTAACGTGAAGGCGGCGCTCGTTGAGCCGGGCGACATAAAGACGGGCTTCACCGGCAACCGCATCTATACTCAGGCCGCAAAATCCACGGTATACGCGCAAATGCGCGGCGCCGTCGCGCAGATGGAGCACGACGAAACCACCGGCGCCAGTCCGGACACCATCGCAAGAGAGGTTTTGCGCCTGACCGCCAGGAAAAACCCGCCCGTGCGCACCGTCGCGGGCGCGAAATACAAGTTTTTCGTATTTCTAAAGCGCCTCCTGCCCGCCTGCGCGGTAGAGGGGATAATAAAGCTGATGTACACATCGCAAAAGCAGTAAATAAAAGCTACCGCTTTTATTTACTGCTTTTGCTTTGGGAGAACGCGCGTCGCGCGTTCTCCTTACAAAACAACTCTACACTTAACCCGGCCGCTTTTATTTACTGCTTTTGCTTTGGGAGAACGCGCGTCGCGCGTTCTCCTTA
>CAZZNN010000066.1:0-10367 GCA_964655605.1 uncultured Oscillospiraceae bacterium | reverse complement strand
CACATATACTGCCAAAGGTCAAAAATGACCCGGTCAAAAAAAGAACGGAACGCGCATTTTTTGTTATCGACATTTGCCCGCTTGGTGCTATAATTAAAATGTATTGGTGTGCAATATCGCTTTGCGCGCCGGTGACGATTTTTGCGAGGGTAGCACATGGCGCTTTTACAATTAAAAAACGTGTCGCTCGCCTATGAGGGCAGGCTCGTTATAGACAATATCTCATTCGCGGTGAACGAGGGTGATTTGCTCGCTATCGTGGGTGAAAACGGCTCGGGCAAGACCACGCTCGTGAAGGCGATTTTAAGGCTTCGCCCGGTCGATAAGGGCGAGATAATATTTGGCGGCGGGCTAAAGCGCTCGGACGTTGGGTATCTGCCGCAGCAGACGAGCATACAGCGCGACCTGCCCGCGCGGGTGGACGAGGTGGTGCTCTCAGGCTGCCTTAATTCGCGCGGCATGCGTCCATTTTATAATAAAGAAGAAAAAGCGCGCGCCAAGGCGACGCTTGAATCCCTTAAAATAGGCGATCTTGCGCGCGCGTGCTACCGCGAGCTTTCAGGCGGTCAGCAGCAGCGCGTGCTGCTCGCGCGCGCGCTCATGGCCACGCGCAAGCTCATTTTGCTCGATGAACCCGCCGCCGGACTCGACCCGCTCGTTACAAAGGAGCTTTATAAGCTCATAGGCGAGCTTAATAAGGAGCACGGCGTAACGATAATAATGGTTTCGCACGACGTTGGCAGCGCGATGACGTTTTCAAGTCACATACTGCACTTGGGCAAATACGAATATTATTACGGCCCTGCGGCCGATTATAGGGACAGCGCCGCCGCGCGGCTTCTTTTGGGAGGAAACAGCCATGCTTGAGCTTATCAATGAAATGCTGTCCTATTCAAATGAATATGCCGCCGCAAGCCATTTTGCGGCGCTCAAGCGGGGAGGCCGCCATGCTTGAATTGATAAATGAAATGCTTTCCTATTCGTTCCTAACTCGCGCCATACTCGTTGGCACGCTGGTTTCACTGTGCGCCTCCCTCCTTGGCGTGAGCCTCGTGCTAAAGCGCTATTCAATGATAGGCGACGGGCTTTCGCACGTTGGTTTTGGCGCTCTAGCGGTGGCAACGGCGGTTGGCGCAGCGCCTTTGGCGGTGGCGGTGCCGGTTGTTATGCTGGCGGCATTTTTGCTTTTAAGGCTCAATAGCTCCGCGCGCATGAAGGGCGACGCGGCGATAGCGCTGATTACAACAGGCGCTTTGGCAATAGGCGTTATGGTGATAACGTTTTCCACCGGCATGAATATAGACGTTTACAACTATATGTTCGGCAGCGTGCTCGCAATGAGCGGAGACGACGTTATCCTATCGGTGATACTTTCGGCGGTGGTGCTCGTGCTCTACACCATATTTTACGGGCATCTATTCTCCATCACCTTCGATGAAAGCTTCGCGCGCGCCACAGGCACGAAGGCTTCGCTTTACAATACTCTGCTCGCGCTTTTGACCGCCGTAACCATAGTTATAGGCATGCGGCTCATGGGCGCGCTTTTGATCTCCGGCCTCATGATATTTCCGGCGCTCACGGCCATGCGCACCTGCAAAAGCTTCCGCTCGGTCACGGTGACGGCGGCTATTTTATCCGTCGTATGCTTCCTTGTGGGCATAACGCTCTCCTACGCGCTGGCAACGCCCGCAGGCGCGAGCGTTATATGCGTAAACATAGTGGCGTTCCTCATATTCTCGCTCATCGCCGCGCTTCGCGAGCATAAGCGCGGCGGCGTGCGCAAACCGCACGGCGAGCCGCGCTCGGAGGGCAAGAATTGATGGACAGGCTCGCTTTTTTACCCACCACCCGCGAGGATATGCGCGCGCGCAATATTGAGCAGCTCGATTTCGTTTATATCGTAGGCGACGCTTATGTTGACCACCCGAGCTTCGGTCACGCCATAATATCGCGCGTGCTTGAGCGCTTTGGCTATTCCGTTGGCATTATAGCGCAGCCGGATTTTCACTCAACGAAGGATATTACGCGGCTTGGAAGGCCGCGTTTAGCGTTTTTGGTGAGCGCTGGCAACATAGATTCAATGGTGAACAAATATTCCGTCGCGAAGAAAAAGCGCGGCGAGGATCTCTACTCGCCCGGCGGCAAGGCAGGGCTTCGGCCCGAGCGCGCCACGAGCGTATACTGCCGTCTCATACGCGAGGCATATAAAAGCGCGCCCATAGCCATAGGCGGCGTGGAAGCGAGCCTTCGCCGCTTCGCGCATTATGATTATTGGTCGAATTCCGTCCGCCGCAGCATACTCTTTGAGAGCGGCGCCGACATACTCCTGTACGGCATGGGCGAGCGCGCCATAGTGGAGCTTGCGGACGCGCTCGCCTCCGGCATGGATATAAATGACGTCACCTATATAGACGGCGTCTGTTACAAGGCGAAAACGCTCGAAAACGTATACGATTATATTGAAATTCCTTCCTTCGCTGATACTCGCGCCGATAAAAAGCGCTATGCCGAGGCGTTTATGGCGCAATATCGCGAGCAGGACGCTTTTCGCGGCAAGCGCCTTGCGCAAAAGCATGGCGAGGACGGCTATCTCGTGGCGAATCCGCCGGCGAAGCCGCTTTCAACTCAGGAGCTTGACGACGTATACTCCCTGCCCTATCAGCGCGCGTGGCACCCCGATTACGATGCGCTCGGCGGCATACCGGCACTAAAGGAGGTCAAGTTTTCGCTCACCTCCTGCCGCGGCTGCTTTGGCGGGTGCTCCTTCTGCGCGCTCACATTCCATCAGGGGCGGGTGATACAGAGCCGCTCGCACGAATCGCTCATAGATGAGGCAAAAAAGCTCACGGAGCTGCCCGATTTCAAGGGCTATATACACGACGTCGGCGGGCCGACGGCGGACTTGCGCTTCCCCGCGTGCAAGAATCAGCTAAAAGCTGGCGTTTGCGCGGATAAGCAGTGCCTTGGGTTTACGCCGTGCAAAAATATGGTGAGCGACCACGCGGATTATATTCAGCTTTTATATGCGCTAAGGCATGTTGAGGGCGTAAAAAAGGTGTTCGTGCGCTCCGGCATACGCTACGACTATGTGATGTACGACAAGAAAAACGATTTTCTGACGCCGCTCATAAAATATCATGTGAGCGGGCAGCTAAAGGTGGCGCCGGAGCATGTGTCGGAGCGTGTTTTGCGCCTTATGGGCAAGCCGCCGCACGAGGTTTACGATGCGTTCGTTCAAAAATATTTCGCCATAAACGACAAGCTCAGTATGGAGCAATATATCGTGCCGTATTTCATGTCCTCCCACCCCGGCAGCGATATGCACAGCGCCATAGAGCTTGCTCAATATCTTAAAAAGACCGGGCAGCGCCCAGAGCAGGTGCAGGATTTTTACCCCACGCCAGGCACGCTCTCAACCTGCATGTTTTACACCGGCTTCGACCCGCGCACCGGCGAAGCCGTATACGTTGAGCGCGCCCCGGAGAAGAAAGCCATGCAGCGCGCGCTCATGCAGTTTTTTATGCCAAGGGAATTCGCCTTGGTGCGAAAGGCGCTCATCTTCGCCGGCCGCGACGACCTCATAGGCTATGGCAAAAGCTGCCTCGTCCCGCCGGAAAGAAGCAAAAAGCCCGATGACGGCGCGAAAAGCTTTAGGCGAAAAAAGTAAAAACCTTGGGAAAATGCATGGTTTTTATTTGATTTTGCTAAAAGCTCTTGTAACCTGATATGGTTTTTGCTCTATATAAGCAAAAACTATAAATTCGCTCTGACAACAAAAAAAGCGCCTCCGGCAATTTCAGGAGGCGCTTTAGCTTGTCGAAAAAGTCCTGTTCGGACTTTTTCGAGGTTGCAGATTTTGCCTACTACGCTCCGCTTCGCCGAGCGGCAAAACCTGTAAAGTGCGAAAACCTAACGGTTTTCATCCGTTTCGGCGTACATGCCGCCGAAGCCGGATTGTAAGTCAAGGGCGCGGCCCTTGACAATCCCGGGGTTTATCGACAGTCTGAAGCGCCTCCGGCAATTTCCGGAGGCGCTTTTTTGTTTTTTTACATCACCGAAAGTATGTTGAATATGATTATGCCAAGGTATGTGCCTATGGCATAGCCGAAGGTGCCTATCAGCATGCTCGGCCCTATGAGCTTTGTCCAGCCTTGTGAGATAGCCATGGCGGCGGCGGTCGTGGGGCCGCCGATATTGGCGTTGGACGCGAGGATTATTTCTTCAAGATTGAACTTGAAGAGCCTGCCAAAACCGAAGCAGAACAGCATGTTCACAAGCACCATAACGCCCGTGAGCACGAGCAGCAGGGGCGCTTCGCGGATAAGCGCGCCTATCGAGGCGGGAGCGCCTATTACGAAGAAGAACAGATATATGAGATATGTGCCTATCTCCTGAGTGCCTGCGAGCTTGGATACGGGCTTGCTCGCGAAGGTTGCAACGAGTATTGAGAATGTGGTTATCCACACATACTGGCTGCCAAAGAAGCTGTTTAAAAGATTGAGCACGAAATTGCCCGTGGGTATGAGCGAGGCAATAAGTCCGGCAACAAGCTTTGCTACCATAACGATAACGGCGCTAAGGGCAACGTTTATTGCAATATCCTTGAGCGATATTTCCTTGCGCCCCCAGAACGCGGCAGCGCGGGTCTTTTCGCCCTCGAGCTCATTCTTGTCAAGCCCGGCGGCAACCTCGTCCATGTGCGGGTGCCTATATTTCTTGATGAAGAAGTTCCACGTGGGTATTGCGAGCAGCAGGAAGAAATATAGCGCCATCAACAGATTATCCGCAACGGTGAGCGAGCCTATGGTGGTGGTGCCTTCCATAAATTCAGCCGCAAGCGCCGAGAAGTTCACGCCGCCGCCAATGTAGGAGCCGGTCATTGTGGCTGCGGAAGCGGCGAGGTTCTCAAGATTCGAGCCCTTGAGCAGCAGGAACGCGAGCAACGCGCCAACCATCGTGCCAACGGAGCCGATAAGGAATATGGCGAGGAAACGGCCCGTATCCTTCCACATCACCTTGAGGTTGCACTGCATGAGCAGCATGGGGATTGCGAGCGGAACGGCTATGCCCCAGACAAAATCGTCGAACACGGGCGCGTTGGTGGGAATTATGTTGAGATTGACCATCACCAGTGCGCCTATCAGCGCGATTATCGCACCGGAAAGCTTTGACGCCCATTTGTACTTTTGCTCAAGCCAAATGGAGAACGCCACCCAGCCGCACATGAGCGCTAAAAGCGGAAACGTTTGGTCTGCGGTAAAAAGTGTGCCGTTAGGGAACATGTATGATTCCTACTAATATTTATTTATCGGGCGCGAATACGCCCAAAATTATTCTATCGGAAAATCAAAATAGGTGTCCGGATACGGCTCCGGGTCAACTATATAATGCCACCATTCTTCTTTATAAAGCCTAAAGCCGTTTGCAAGCATAGCGTCGCGCAGTATCGCGCGATTTTCCTCCTGCTCTTTTGTTAGCCCTGCCGCACCGTGATGCGAGCGAATATCCATATAATCGAATATCGAGCCCATGTCAAGCTCTTGCCATGTGCTCACGTCGACCAGCGTAAGATCGACGGCGCAGCCGCGCGAATGGCCGGATTTGCGGCATATATAGCCAAGGTCGAACATGTCCGCCTTATTCACATTTGGGAAATGGATGGGCTTCATTCTATCGTCCTCCACCGCCTCGCCCCAGCGCATGAAATGATCCACGGCGCGCTGCGGACGGTAGCAATCGAAAAACTTCATCACATAGCCCTTTTGCCTTAAACCTTCGGCGGCCTTAACAAGCCTCTCAGCCGCCTCCTTCGTTACCACCACCAGCGGCTTTAAATAGCCGTCTATAGGCGAGCCGATAAAATTATCCGTGCCCGCGTATTTTGCATCTATTATGCAATCCTCTATAACCTCGTCAACATATAAAAACCCTTCGGGAAGCCCTTTTTTAACAATGCCTTTACTGCTTTGATTCATCAGTTTTTTCGTCCTTTCTAAAATTTTGCGGCGCGATTAAGGCGCAGATGTGAACTGCACGCCTATAATGCGGCGTAAAAGTGAAATTTGACAGTAAAATAATATATCATAGCCAAAGATTTTGCAATACGCATTTACACTTTTTTTACTTATATAAGCAAAAATATTTGCCGCCAATTTAATTATTATACATGATATGCAATAAAAATGAATTGAGCCCGCGCATGGGCCGATATATAAAAAAGCGGCCGAGCCGCTGAAGCTCGACCGTTTTATTATTTATCCATTTCCTCAAAAACCCTTATAGCGTTTGCGCTCGACGCTTCGAGGCGGGTTTTGGCTTCCCTTACGGCGTTTAAATCAACGTCCGCGAGCTTATCCACCTTCACCTTGCCAACGAGCTTTCTTAAAGCGTCGCAATCTTCCTTGACCTGCTTTTTTTCGGCCTTATCGAGCTTTTTGCCCGCCACGCCAAGAGCGCGGTCGCAGCGCGAGACGAGTGCCTTTGACTCGCCCAGTATCGTGAGCGCATCGCGCCTTATGCCGTCCTGCGAGGCGTATTGCTCAGCGTCGCGTATGGCCTGCTCTATCTCCGAATCGGACATTTTGTCGTTCGCGGATATGGTTATGGACTGCTCGCGGCCGGTGTCGAGGTCGCGCGCATATACCTTGAGTATGCCGTTTACGTCTATATCGAATGTAACCTCGATCTGCGGCACGCCCGCGGGCGCGCGCTTTATGCCGTTTAGGCGGAAGCGGCCGATGGTCTTGTTATCGCTCGCCATAGGGCGTTCACCCTGAAGAACGTGTATTTCAACGCTCGTTTGGAAGGGCGCCGCAGTGCTGAACACCTGCGAATAGTGAACGGGCAGCGTTGAATTGCGCTCCACAAGCCGCGTCGCCACGCCGCCGACGGTTTCAATCGAAAGCGAAAGCGGGGTCACGTCCAACAGCAATATGCCCGCCGACGAGCCCGAGAGCGACATTTTATTGCCCGAAAGCGTGTTGGCCTGAATTGCCGCGCCCTGCGCCACGCACTCATCGGGGTTTATGCTCTTTGAGGGCGCTTTGCCAATAAAGCTCTGCACTTTATCCTGCACGGCCTTTATACGGGTGGAGCCGCCCACGAGCAGCACCATATTAAGCTCCGACGGGGAAATCCCCGCGTCTGAAAGCGCCTGACGCATGGGCGCTGTGGTGCGCTCCACAAGATCCCTTGTCAACTCGTCGAGCTTGGCGCGCGTTAATGTGTATTCTAGATGAACGGGGCCGGACGCGCTCTGGGCGATATAAGGCAGATTTATTTTTGCGGCCTCCGAGGCCGAAAGCTCCTTTTTCGCGTTCTCCGCCGCCTCCTTCACGCGAAGCTGCGCGGACGGGTCGCGCGAAAGATCCACCTTTTTATCGCGCTTGAATTCGCGCATGAGAAAATCGGCTATGCGCGCGTCAAAATCGTCGCCGCCGAGGTGATTATCGCCATTGGTAGCCAAAACCTCTATAACGCCCTCGCTTATCTCGATAATCGAAACGTCGAAGGTGCCTCCGCCAAGGTCGTAAACCATGGCCTTTTGCGGTCTGCCGTTATCAAGGCCGTATGCAAGCGCCGCGCTCGTTGGCTCATTGATTATGCGAAGCACATTCAGCCCCGCTATGCGGCCAGCGTCCTTTGTGGCCTGCCGCTGAATATCGTTGAAATACGCGGGAACGGTTATAACGGCGTCGGTCACAAGCTCGCCAAGATACTCCTCCGCGTCCTTTTTCAGCTTTCTTAGTATCATTGCGCTTATCTCCTGCGGGGAGAACGATTTGCCGTCTATATTGCAGCGCCAATCCGTGCCCATCTCGCGCTTGATGGAGCTTATCGTGCGCTTGGCGTTCATCGCCGCCTGACGCTTCGCGCTTGAGCCGACGAGCCTTTCGCCCTGCTCTGTGAACGCCACAACGCTCGGCGTGGTGCGCTCGCCCGTGGAGCTGGGGATTATAATGGGCTTGCCGCCCTCCACAACGGATACGCAGCTGTTGGTTGTGCCAAGATCAATTCCTATCGCTTTTGTCATGAGTTTTTCCCTTTCGATATTTTTAGCAGCCGCACATCGACATGCGGCAGCATAGCTGAAGCACGCATAGCCCCGCGCACAGTCCCACCGTGCCGCGCGCATCCATATTGAAGCCGCGCCCCGCGCTTTGATAGCTCTGCGCGTCGCGCCCGATAATACGCATGGCGTTTTGATACTCGCTGTTATTTGGCTCCATATTCGCCGCTTTTTGGATATTTTCCCACGCGGCCACGCGGTTGCCCGCGCCAAGGTTTGCTATCGCGCTTAAATAATACCAGCGCGCGTTGCGCTGAGCGCTCACTATGCCGCTTAGTATGCTCACGGCATTGGCGTAGCTATCGTTATTTATGGCGATTATCGCCTGCCTCACCGCCGGCGAATCGCTGCTTAGCACGGTTGGCTTAGGTATCGTCGTCTGATAGCCGCCAAAGAAATCGTTAAAGTCGAAGCCGCCATAATCCTCGCCCGTTCCTTGCTGCCGGTAGTTTCCGCTGCTGTAGCCGCCGCTGCTGTAGCCGCCGCCGTAATACTGGCGCTGCTGTTGCTGCTGCTGTTGCTGCGCGCGAGCCTTGGCATATTTATCGGGGTTCATTATCATGTCGTAGGCTTCGTTTATCTCGTTCATTTTTTTGGAGGCGTTGGGGTCGTTCGGGTGCATATCGGGGTGATAGAGCTTGGCCATTTTGCGGTAAGCCTTCTTCACCTCGTCCATTGAAGCGGAGCTTGAAACGCCCAATACCTTATACGGATCGTCAATCATTTTTCGGCTCCCCCTTCGCTTCCCTATTTAGCATGGCGTTATATTGCTGCCACACTCCGCCATAGATAATATTTCTTAAAATAGTCATATCCTTTTCAAGAGGCAGCTTTTCAAATTCCTTTGCCGCCTCGCCAATCAAAAGCATGAGCGCATCGCGCATTTCCTCAGGCTTTTTATTCATTATTATAAGCGGATTATACGCGCCGCGCCTAATATCTTTTTTATAGTCCATGGCCGCGTCCATGAGATAGACGAACCTGCCAAGGCCGCTGCCAAAGGCGTAAAGCGTCTGCGCAAACACGTCCTTTTCATACACGAAAAGCTCGCCCATTATGGCTCCAAAGGCGTTTACGGCCTCATCGGGGCAGCTCGAGTCGCTTTTTTCTATCGCGCCGAGCTTTTTTAGCTCTGCCCTAACGCGTGCGCACTGGCGCGGCCACGCTTTTTCGATTTCCGCGCAAGGCTTTTTAAGCTTGGACAGCGCGATGCGGCTCACCACATTTTTATCGTCCGTCCAGTCGTCAAGGCACTTGAAATATGCAAGATATACATTCATATCCGCAGAGTATGCAGTGAATTTATTTATAAAGAAATTTTTCTCCTTGGCCGGGTGCACGGCGCAGCGACCCGTGCCGCTTTTTTCCTCAGGCTCGTAGAGCGATGATAAAAGCAGCGCTAAAAATGTTAGATCGTATGTGAGGGTAGCGCGGGCGGCTTGTCCGTGGCGCGCGCCTATTTCGCGGCAAAGCCCGCAATATGCGGCCTGATAGCGTGTTTTATCCTCTAAATTCATTGCGGCGGTATTGCCCACTATATAGCCAAACACTTTTTAGCTCCTCGCCTCAAAGCGCTCGCCGCAATTTTTGCAGGTAACGACGATTTTGCCCTTGCCCTTTGGCACGCGCAGATATTGCCCGCATCTTTTGCATTTGAAATAGCGATGGGTCTTTCTGTCCGCAAAGCGCCTGCGCATGAGCCGCCAGCCTTCGCGCATGGGTTTTGTGAGCTTGAGCCACGCGGCGTTTTCGGCGCGGCGCTTATCGAGCTTCTTTGAATAAGACCTAAACATAGAATAAATGAATATCGCAAGCGAAACGAATACCAGCCACGATACCTCCGGTATGAACGACGCCACAAGCAATATCATCGCCACAGCGGTGAGGAAATTTGAGAGCGAATCTGTGCCGTTGCGGCCGCGCATGAACTGCTCAAGCTTCCAGCCTATTTTTTCAAGCCATTGGCGCATTGAGTTTCCTCCTCAATTTGGGCTAAATGCCACTATCGGTTAGCACAGGAGCGCCGAGGGTTCGGCTTTCCTGTGCTATAGCGCAGGAGAGTCGAGGGTTCAGCTTTCCTGTGCTATACTATACGATATGAAATTAGACGTAATATAATCGAAGAAGAAACATTTTTGTGAACCATAAAATCGCGAGCTAAACGCTCGCTTTGGGCAAAAGCACCCTGCGGGTGCTTTTGCGTGCCTTGATGGGGGGTAGAGTAAAGCTGAAAACGCTTGCTTTTGCGTGCCTTGATGGGGGGTAGAGTAAAGCTGGAAACGCTCGCTTTGGGCAAAAG
>CAZZNN010000065.1:0-10396 GCA_964655605.1 uncultured Oscillospiraceae bacterium | reverse complement strand
GCCATTTTACAATGGCGATTTTGCTGGCGCAAAACCTGCCTCAAATTCCAATTTTGATTTGCGGTTAAATTTTGAAAGGAAGCTTTTGCATGCGAAAGCTATGGTCATAAATGTATAAAACGCATACCGGCCGGCCGGGAAAAAGCCAAAAGGGCGCTAAAAATGAACGATCTTAAAAGCGGCGCGACCGTTGTATTGGATGTGCAGGGCGTATCTATCCGCTCAAGCGTTTTAAGGCAGCAGGAGAGGGAGCTTTATTTAACGCCGGATCTCACGCACAGGCTTAGAATGAAGCCCGAAACGCTTATACCCGTGTTTCTCTCAAGCGAAATATCTCAGGACGAGGTGTACAGCATACTTTTATGGTACGAGGGACAAAAGGTATATCAAACCGGCGTTGCGGACGTTTACAAAAAAGAGCGCAGCACCGAGGAGCTAAGGCGTTGGGAAGCATTAAGGCTGCCCATGTTCTGTTGGAGCGACATAAAGGTATATTCCATTTTTGACAGGAATGAAGTGGCGCTCACCATGAAGGACAGGATAGCCGAGCTTGGCGAAAGCAGCTTCACCGTGATAACGCACAACCGCGTTACGGTAAATTCCTTTGCGGACTGCACATTTGAGCTTGGCAGTTCCAGAGTGGAGGCGACATGCCGCGTTATGCGCATGGAGCTATTGGAAAAAAACTCGCTAGTGAAGCTCACGTTCGAGTTTATAGCGCTCGCGCCGACGTATAGGCGCATAATAAGAAAATTTCTGCTCGCGGAGCAGGCGAGACGCTTTAGGGGTTAGCGCGGCGCGAGGCCGCGACAAACTAAATGGAGGAGCAAGCATTGGCATTGAGCGAGGCCGAAGTAGCGGCGCTGTGGGAAAGCTATCAGCATGACCGCCAGCTCGACGAAAAAAATAAGCTCGTAGTACACTATGTCTATCTGGTAAACCGGATAGTCTCACGTGTGATGCCCGTGTATAACGCATACAACAGCCATGACGATCTTGTGGGCTATGGCATACTGGGCCTTATAGACGCCGTGGATAAATTTATCCCCGATAAAAACGTAAATTTTGAGGCTTACGCCTCAAAACGCATAAAAGGTGAGATAATAGACAATATCCGCAAGCAGGACTGGGCGCCTGTGAGCCTTCGCGCGCGAATAAAGCAGATAGGCGAGGCTTACGACGAGCTTGAAATGGGTAACGACGGCGAAGTGACGGACGAGCAGGTGGCTGAGAAGCTGGGCCTTGACGTAGGGCAGGTGCGTCTTGCGCTTGAAAAGTCATACATGTTCAACATGGTGCGCTTTGAAACGCTGCTTCAAACCAATAATAACGACACGCTTCGCGTTGTTGACGCCGTGGAGGACGATAAATCGCTTGAGCCGGAGCGGCAGCTCGACCAAAAAGAGCTCAAGGCGACGCTCGCCAAGGCGCTTTCAAAGCTTACGGACAGCGAGCGCAAGGTGATAGCGCTCTACTACTTTGAGGAGCTTATGCTAAAGGATATTGCGGATTTGCTCGGCGTTACGCCGGCGCGAGTATCTCAGCTCCATTCCCGCGCGCTTTTAAAGCTTCGCACGGCGCTTTCCAAGGATTTTGCGGAGGGCGCGCTCTAGGCGTGCGCACAAAAAGCGAAAAAATAGGCGTGGATACGCACAAAACAAGGAGATGACGCAGCATGGCCCTGTTTAAAAAACCTCAAGAGCCAGTTTCAGCCCCGGTATCTCATGAGGTGCCGGCGGAGGTGCTCACGGAAAAAACGCCTGTTATAAAGGAGCAAAAAGAGCCGGGCGCATACCTTGCCGTTCCCAAGACGGTTAAGCTCGACTATGCCGAGGACGGCGTCTACATGTATATAGAAGGCTCGGCCGCGCTGAGCGTAATGGAAAAAGAAGCCGTTATGCGCCACCTCACAAGGCGAAAGCTTGAGGATACGGACGCTGGCGCCATAGAAGCGGTGATGAGCGGCGCGCCGCGCGCAAAAATTGCCTCGGCGCAGATGCGAAGGGTATATGGCGAGGAGCTTGTGGTTGACATAACCGATGATCTCCAGTGCGCCTACATAACGCTTTTGCCTTGCGACACGGAAGGCGGCAGGCGGCTTAGCGCCAACGATATAATAATGGAGCTCGCGAGCAAATATCGCGTGAGCTTCGGCATAGACCGCGAGGAAGTGGCGAGGATAGTCGATGAGCGCATATACGACGCGAAGATCGCCGTGGCACGCGGAACGCTTCCGGTAAACGGCACGGACGGCTACCTTGAATTTCATTTCGACACCCGCGAGGACGGCGCTGTGAACCGCATGCGTCAGGTGGGCGAGGACGAAAAGGCGGATTTCAAGAATTTAGACCTTTTTGAAAGGGTAACAAAGGATCAGCTTCTCGTAACAAAGCATCTGCCAATAGAGGGCAGAGCCGGCATGAACGTGATAGGCCAGAGCGTGCCGCCGCTGCCGGGTAAGCTATATAATCTGCCCATAGGCAAAAACACTTACGCGAGCGACGATAAGCTGAAGCTTCACGCGCAGACGGGCGGCAGCGTTGAATACGCAAACGGCACCGTGCGCGTTTCAAACTGCTATGTTATAGATAAAAACGTGGATCTTAGCGTTGGCAACATTGATTTCGACGGCGACGTTCGCGTGAACGGCAATGTGCTCGCGGGCTACAACATAAAGGCGACGGGCAGCGTTGAGGTAAAGGGCGTTGTTGAGGCGTGCACAATAGAGGCCGACGGCGATATATTCATTCGCGGCGGCATACAGGGCGCGGGCAAGGGCTCGCTCATATCAAACGGCTCGGTATTCGTTAAATTTGCTGAAAACGCCACCGTCAAGGCGCACGACATGGTTGTGGCGGAAAGCCTTTTGCACTCAAACGTATCGTGCTTTGGCGCTATCGAGGTGATAAACGGGCGCGGCTGCATAATAGGGGGCAACACCTGCGCTTGCGTTTATATAGCGGCGCAGCTCATAGGCAACGCTTCTGGGCGCAGCACATATCTTGAGGTGGGCGCGTCGCCTGTGTTTCGCGCGAAGCTTTTGGAGCTTGAGGAAGAATACGCGGCGCTTTCGGCCGATGTTGAAAAGCTGAGCGCGGCGGCGCAAAAGCCGTCGCAGCCCAATGAGCCGCCAAAGCTCAAGGCATACCGCATGGAAGTGATGAAGGTGCTGCTGGTGCAAAGCAAGCTCCGCGACGCGTGCGCCGAGGAGATAGCCGAGATGAAGAATCAGCTTCAGGAGATGAAAAACGGGCAGGTACACGTTATGAAAGAAGCCTTCCAGGGCACGAGCATAACTATAGGCATCGCCTCGTACATACTCGAAAGGCCGAGCAAATTCGCCACCTTCCGCCTCCGCGAGCACGATGTTGAAATAACCAACTGCCGCTTTATGCCGCAGCCGATAAGGCCGCGAATAAGAAGAAGATAAAGCTCCGGCGGCCTCCCGAACGCCCCCCATAAATCGTTTCGGACTCCCCGTAGGGGCGGATATTATCCGCCCGTCCCCCGCCAACCAAGAAAGGCTATCCAATGATAAAAGGCGTTGATTCTCAAATAATGACCCAGCGCACTATGGATTATCAAAAGGATATGAGTGCGCACCTTAGACGCGACGAATTGAACAATACTTTCTTAGACAGGCTCAACAAGCAGGAGGTCGAGCGCGAGCTTTACTCCGTGGCCAAAAACGAGGAAGCCCGCAATAAGCGCATAGGCGAGGACGGCAAGCAGAATGGGCAGGGCGGCGAGGAGGAAAAGCAGAGCCCCCCAAGGGAGCGTCTTTCCCCGCCCGAGGAAATAGACGAGGACGAGGCGCGTTGGCGGCGCTTTGATACGCCGGGCGTTGGCGCGGCGGAGAAAAAACTGCTGGATATAGAGGTTTAGTTTTTGGATTGGACTGTGATTGTGAGCGCGACATATTTGTTTGCGCTCGCGCTGGTATTACTGCTCATTTTTTTGAGGAGCTACCGCAAAACAAAAGAGAAATATACAGGGCTGCTCGATGAAAAGGAGCAGCGCTTGAGCCGTATGCTTTTAGACGTTGAGGACACCATGAAAGCGCTTGAGGATTACGCCGAGGACGTGCACAAGGATTGGGACGAGCTAAAAACCACGGGGCATGAGGACTATCTTGATATGCAGGAGCAAACGGTGAAGCTAGGCGCGTCGTTTGTGGAGCTGCAATCGCAGATAAGCGCGCTGTCGATGCGAATTTCGCGCATAGAGACGCGCATAGGCGATATGGAGGATTATGTTGACGGGCTCAGGGCGTCAAAGGAGGAGCGCGCGGCGCAAACGGAGCAAGCGCCCGCCAAGGTCGACGAGGAGCTTGAGGCGGCGCTGAGGGAGCTTGCGGCGTACAAGCCCAATAACGATGTGCGCGCGACGCTCGATTCGTCAGCGGCGATAGCGGCGTCCACATTGCAGACATCGCCAGCGTTGCAGGAGGCGAAGAAAAAGGACGAGGAGCTAAGGCGAGTGGACGAGCTGTCAAGCCGCACAGAGGAAGCGCTAAGAATGCTCCGCGCCGGAAGAAATATACTCGATACCGCCAAGGAGCTTGGCTTCTCGCGCGGCGAGCTTGAATTGCTCAGCAGCAGATATAGGATAAAATAGCGGCGGCAGATAAGCCCCACGCTGAATGAGGCGGCACGCGCAAGCGCGGCGGAGAAACGGCGGTTTACCGGGCGCGGCGGGAGCAAGCCCCCGCCCTACAGGTGCAAGCGTATCGCGTTAGCGTTTATATTTAGCGATACCAAAGCGTGCGCAGTATAGACCTGCGGCACGCGCACGGGCGCGGAACGCCGGGGACGGCGTTCCTTCAACGGCGCCGTTATCGCGTAGGGCGGGGTCCCTTGACCCCGCCGCGGCGTTTCACCCAAAAACATTTCAAAAAAACTCTCTCTCCCCTTAATTTTTATAAAGAAATCTCGAATTTAGTGAATAGAGATATGGGCTTACTATATCCTTTCGGGAGGCAAAAATGCTTAGAGGCTTTTACATCGCGGGTACGGGAATGCTCGTTGAACGCGCGCGCATGAACATAATAAGCAATAATATCACCAACACCGAAACCATAGGCTATAAAAAGGACTGCCTCGTTTCGCGTTCGTTTTCGGATATGCTCCTTGAGCGCATGAACGACCCGTCCGTGATAAGCTATTCAACTCAGACAGGCCCGCTCAACACCGGCACCCATATAGATGAAGAAATGGTGTGCTTTGGCCTCGGCTCTCCCGAGCAGACCGATCTAAACACCGATTTGTGCCTCACCACGCAGGGCTTTTTCGTGGTCAAGACTACCGATGGCGACAGATACACCCGCGCGGGCAATTTCCATCTCACGGCGGACGGCACTCTCGTTAATTCCGATGGCTACGCCGTGCAGAGCGAGACGGGCGACATAAAGCTCACGAGCGATAATTTCGACGTTAAGTCAGACGGCACGATAGTCAATCTCGACACGGGCGCGACGCTTGGCAAGCTCAAGTTCGTGGATTTTGAGGATAGGACGGGGCTTAGAAAGCAGGGCAACAACCTTTTCTACGAGGTGAATAACACAGCTCCCATAACGCCCAAAACGCCCGTCAACGTGCTTCAGGGCTATATCGAATCGTCGAACGCGGGCATGACAGAGGAAATGACCTCGCTTATGACCTGCATGCGTCAATATGAAAGCAATCAGCGCATATTAAAGATGATAGACAGCACAATGGGTCAGGCAGTGAACGATATAGCGAGATTCTAATATAGAGCAGAGGAGATAAAGTCATGCTGCAAGCAAACTACACCGCCAGGAGCGGCCTCATAGCGCAGCAACAGCGCCTTGAGGTTATATCAAACAATATCGCGAACGTCTCCACGAACGGCTTTCGCGGTCAGCGCGCGGATTTTAAGGATATGCTCTACACTTCCATGAGAAATCCCGCCGAGAACAGTGAAAACGCCACAAACAACAATCTTGAGCTTGGTCACGGCACGCTTCTTGGGGCGACCACGCGCTCATTTATAAAGGGGCCGGTCGAGGCCACGGGCGAGACGCTCGATTTGATGCTGGACGGCGAGGGCTTTTTCACCTTGCAGGACGATAAGGGCGAAAAGGTGTATACGCTCGACGGCAAATTCTATCTTTCGGTGGAGGCCACGGGCAATTATCTCGTAAATGCCGAGGGACTTTATGTGCTCGATTCAGACGGCAAAAAGATAAATCTTGGCGCGGACATATCCGAATCGCAGCTTGACATAGGGCTTGACGGCTCGGTGAACATCAAAAAATGGCACGACGAGGAAGGCTACTTCTCTTATGATAAGGTGGGGCAGCTGGGCATAGCCAAGTTTATGAACAGAGCGGGGCTTGAGGCCACCGGCAGCAATAAGTATATCGCCACCGAAGCTTCCGGCGCCGCCGTCAGCGACACGGCGAGCAAGGTGCGTTCAGGCATGCTCGAGGGCTCGAATGTGGATATGGCGACGGAGATGACGCTGCTTATCCGCGCGCAGAAGGCTTTTGCGTTCTCGGCGCGCGCGCTCACCACAGCCGATGAAATGGACGGCATGGCCAACCAGCTAAGAACATAATCATGAGCGGCAGGCCGGTGTTGGCCACGCCAAATAGCTCCGCACATAATCCTAACTTGCGACCAATTATAGAATAAAACAAAGGAGTGTTAATATGACCGGAAAATGCAAACTCTGCGGCAACTTATATCAAATGATAGGACTTCCGTTCTGCAATAAGTGTATGCGCGAGCTTGATGATAAATATAGAATAGTGCGCGATTACCTTTACGATAATCAGGACGCCACCATAGAGGAAGTGGCGGCGAACACGGGCGTGGACGAGCGCGCGATAGTATTTTTCCTAAAGGACGGCAGGCTTGAGATGAAAAACGCGTCCGGCGTGCTCCGCTGCGAGCAGTGCGGCGCATCGATAAAGACGGGGCGCATGTGCGCGGACTGCGTAAGAAAGCTTGGAGAGAAGCTGGATTCATTGAATCCCAGGAAGGAAGAGCCGATAAAGAAGGCATACGAGCGCGACAGAAAAGAAGTTGACTCATATATGCATATTGACTATAAACCTGTAGACAAAAAATAACGAAGTAATAAATAGAGGGCAGGGACGCCCGAAAAAATTAAGTGCCGTTAAGCGGCAGGGGGTTTTAGACCATGAGAATTGATTCTGTAAATCGGGTAGTTGGGCAGTATACCAGCGTGAATCAGCTCAGAAAAACGGAAAAGCAGGTTGAAATAGCGTCGAGCGATAAGACGGAGCTTAGCGGCGATGCAAAGCTTTTCACCGGTGCGCTTTCCGCAGCAAAGCAGGCGCTCAAGGATAAGGAAGCTGCAAGCGCAAAAAGAGCGCAGGAGCTTTCAGCGAGCATTTCTGACGGCAGCTACGACGTGAGCGCGGACGATCTCGCGGCGATGCTGTTAAGATTCTGAAAGGAAAAATAGAAAGTGTATCATGTCGTACTCCAAAAGCTCCGGGAACTGACGGATAAATACGGCGAGATATTATCTGTAGCTGAGCAAAAGCAGCTGCTTTTAAAAAACAACGACGCAAAGGCGCTCATCGCGCTAAACGAGCGCGAGGGCGCTCTTTCAAAAGAGGTCACCGAGCTTGAGCGCCAAAGGCTCATGGCGGTGGACGCGATACTAAAGCGCGAGGGCGGCGGCGACGCGCTCGACATGACGGTATCAGAGCTTGCTGAGCGCTGCAAGGACGAGCAGCTTTCAAAGCTGCTTCTTGAGCAGGCGCGCGCGCTAATAGCGGTGATAAGCTCGCTTCGCGAAACGAACGCCATGAACCGCGAGCTGCTTGAGATAAATCTCAGCTTCACAGCGTTCATGCTCGAATCCTTCTCAAGCGGAGAGGGCACGGGCACGGTCTACGGGCAAAATGGCTACGAGCAGGATTACGATGGCCCAGGGCCTAGTCTTTTCGACAGCAAAATTTAAAGGGAGGAAACGGAATGCGCTCCACATTTTACGGTATGGAAGCCGTCCGCGCGGGCATGTACGCCGCGCAGACCGCGCTTGACACCACCGGGCACAACATATCAAACGTGAATACCGTCGGCTATACCCGTCAGCGTGTGGATACGGCCGCGATACCCCCGTGCGCGCTCAATATGCTCTTTAATGAGGATAATAAGGCCACGAGCGGCAAGGGCGTTTCCATATTAAATATAGAGCAGGTGCGCGACGTTTTTCTCGATGCGCAGTATCGCGACGAAAACGCCAACACCGGTTATACCACCACTAAGTACGAAAAATTCTCGCTCGTTGAGGATCTCTTTAACGGCGTTTTAAATTCAACGGATACGCAGTCGAGCGTATTTACGGCGTTGCAGGATTTCTATTCCGCGCTCAACGGCCTTGCGGACAATCCCGCCTCAAAGGATCTGCGCACGAATTTGCAGCAGAGCGCCATAACGCTCACGGAGTCCGTCAATTACCTATACGACAAGCTTGAGGAGCAGCACTCGAATTTAAACGAGAGCATAAAGGAAATGGTGGCGCAGGTGAACGACATCACCGATTCCATAGCCAACCTCAACCGCCAGATATATGGCTACGAGCTCGCGGGCGCCAAGGCGAACGACCTTCGCGACCAGCGCAATGTTTTGCTCGATAAGCTGAGCAATATTATCGATATAGAATATTATGACAATTCCCAGGGGCAGCTCATGGTAACATTGGGCGGCAGGGCGCTTATAAACGGCATAGACTCATACGACCTGACGGTTGACGTCGCCGGCGAAAACCAGCTCGATGTTGACAGCGACGTTACGCCAAGGGTGGATCAATACATAGTTAAATTTGCGGACGAGCTTGGCAATCCCGGCGTGCGCCCGCAGGACAGGGCGTATATACAAAGCGGCTCGCTAAGGGCCGTCTTAGACCTTCGCGACGGCGGCACGGTGGACGATATAGGCATACCTTATGTGGTGCGCGAGCTAAACGAGCTTTGCCGCAAGGTTGCAAAAGAGATGAACGAGGTCCACCGCGTTGGCTATACAATGCCCTTTACCGGCGACGACGTGCTCTCGGACACCACGCTCTATGCGCATAAGCTCGATCCGCTCACAGATGAGGCGATAGTAACGCCCGGCACGGACGATTATGTGTGGGAGGAGCTTGAGAAGAACGCGGAGGGCTATTATGAATCCCGCCAGGGCATAGATTTCTTCTACGCCGGCGCGACGGACGATTATAAGGGAGTTACGGCAAAATCCTTCCGCATAAGCGACGAAATAAAAGAGAACGTATATCTTGTGGCCGCGTCGAGCGTCAAGGTGTTAACGCCCGCAGACGACGCTGCGGACGGCACAAACGAGTATAAGGGCAATTTCGATACTATAACCAAAATGATAGCCCTTTACGATAAAGAAGATGCGCTCGGGAATCCGGATAACTTCGAGTCGCTTCTCACAGGCACTGTGACGGGAGTTGGCTCGGCGCAGTCCCACTTTAAGGATCTAAACAACGCGCAGAAGGTGCGCCTTAACGCCATAGACCAGCAGCGCAAGGCCACGAGCGAGGTTTCACTCGACGAGGAAATGACGAATGTTATTCGCTTCAGCCACGCTTATAACGCGGCGGCGCGCATGATAACCACCATAGACGAGCAGATAGACACCATAGTAAACCGCATGGGAACCGTGGGCAGATAATCCCGCGATAACAGGAAGGAGGCACACCGCATGAATATGAGAGTAACAAACGGCATGACGATAAATTCGTTCCTCAACAACATGCAGACCAATACCGCCCAGATGGATAAATATTCCTCGCAGCTTTCAAGCAACCGCCGCATGGTGCGCATTTCAGACGACCCCATAGGGCTTTTGAACGCGCTTACCGCGCGCAACCGCCTCGCCCGCTACGAGCAATACAAGACCAATCTCAACAATGCCGAAAACTGGGTGAAGCAGTGCGACTCATGCCTTCAGGAGCTTTCAAGCAAGCTCACGAACATAAAAGAAAATCTCGTCACCGCCGCGACGGACGGTTATAACGAGACCGATAAGAAAAACGTCGCGGTGCTCATACGCGAATTTAAAGCGAGCGTCGTTGAAACGCTCAATACGGCCGTTGGCAATCAATATATCTTCGCGGGCTACAACACCTCAAACGCCCCCATGACCATGGAGCTTGGGCTTGACGGCACTCAAACGGGTCAGGTGCTATATAACGGCCTTAACATGGAGGATACCACCGAGCCTAACTACACGAGGCTTTTAAACGAGCAAAAACAGGATATAACAATGGAGGTAGGCTATTCGCTCAATATGGACGTTACGCTCACCGGCCTTGATATAACCGGCGTTGGCGATAATAATATGTTCAAGGTGCTCGACGATATTATCGAAGGGCTTGAATCGGGCGACCC
>CAZZNN010000064.1:6290-10511 GCA_964655605.1 uncultured Oscillospiraceae bacterium | reverse complement strand
GACTATGTGATCCATTATGCGCTGATCGAAGTCGTCGCCGCCCAAGCGGTTGTTGCCGTGAGTGGCGAGCACTTCAAATACGCCGTCGCCAATCTCAAGAATGGATACGTCGAACGTGCCGCCGCCAAGGTCGTACACGAGAATTTTTTGATTGTTTTCCTTATCCATGCCATAGGCAAGCGCGGCGGCCGTGGGCTCGTTGATTATGCGAAGCACCTCAAGCCCCGCTATGCGGCCCGCGTCCTTGGTGGCCTGACGCTGACTGTCGCTGAAATACGCGGGTACGGTGATAACGGCCTGCGTTACCTTTTCGCCAAGATAGCTTTCGGCGTCCTGCTTTAATTTTTGCAGTATCATGGCGGAAATTTCCTGCGGCGTATAATCCTTGCCGTCTATATTCTTTTTGTAGGACGAACCCATCTCGCGCTTTATGCTCGAAATAGTTTTATCCGGATTTGTTATGGACTGGCGCTTTGCCACCTGACCCACCATGCGCTCGGCGTCCTTAAACGCCACTACGCTGGGCGTTGTGCGCGCGCCTTCGGCATTGGGGATAACAACGGGTTCGCCGCCCTCAAGCACTGCTACGCAGCTATTGGTAGTTCCAAGGTCTATACCTATGATCTTTGACATGATTTATATCCTCCCAGCATTAAATCTCTATTATTTCGCAACCTTCACCATGCTATGGCGAATTATGCGATCTTTTACTTTGTAACCTTTTTGGAGCACGTCGATTATTTCGCCGCTTTTCGCTCCTTCTTTTTCTTCCTGAAGCACCGCCTCGTGCATTTCGGGGTCGAAGCTGCCGCTCGCGTCTATTTCACATAGACCGTGCTTGGCAAGCTGATCTATAAGCTGGCGCTGCAAGAGCGCTATGCCGTCCACAAAGCCCTTATCAACGCCCTCGGCGTTTAAAAGCGCCCTGTCGAGGTTATCGAGCACCGGCAGCAATTCCTTCACCACCGTGCGAACGCCCTCGTCCATACTGTCTGAATGAATGCTCGCGTTGCGGCGGCGGTAATTATCAAAATCCGCTTGAAGCCTTTGGGCTAAAGCCACCGTGTCGTCCTTTTCCTTGGTGAGCTTATCAATGTGCGCTTTTACCTCTTTAAACTCATCGCGCGTAAGGGTGACGGTTTCGGGAAGCTGCTCGTCATTTGGCGTTTCGTTCGGAGTTTTCTCCGTTTCATTGAGCTTCTTCTCAGGCGCGGCGTTCTTTGCCGCCTCCTTCGCCTTGTCGTGCTTTTCACTGTTTTTCAATTTAGGTTCTTTCCTCCTCAAACATATTCGTTAAGACCTCGCTCATGCTCTTGCCCACATACGAAAGCATTGCGATGACCTTTGAGTAGTCCATTCTGGTGGGGCCTATCACCCCAAAAGAGCCGGTCGCGCCGTCGCCAAGCCTGTATGTGGCGGTGACTACGCTGCAATCCTTTATGCTGTCCTCGGCGTTCTCCCCGCCTATTGTGACGGAAAATTCCACCTTCATAGCTTCGGTGAGCATTTTATAGAGCAGATCCTTATTTTCCATTACCGAAAGCAGCGAACGCGCTTTTTCCATATCGCTGTATTCAGGAAAATTCAAAATATTCGTGGCTCCAGCAAGCTCAACGCCTTTTTTATGCCCGTCGATATTTTCCGAGAGCGAATGAACTACGGCGTCGAGGAAGCTCCTCTGCTCGCCCATTTCATTTGCGAGCTCATTTAGCTTATCGTCCGTAACGCTATCGAGCGTGCAGTCCGAAAACCTTGCCGTTAAAAGCTTTGAAAGCCTTTCAAGCTCGCTCTGGGATACGCCAAGCGGAATTCTTATTATAGATTCCCGCGTTATCCCCGCGTCCGATACGATTATCGCGAGCGCCTTGCCCTCGCCAATGGGCACAAGATGGATATATTTCAGCCTCACCGACGCCATCTGCGGCGGCAGCACTATGGAGGTGTAATTTGTTATGCTCGAAAGCACCCACGCGGTCTGCTTTATTATTTCCTCCACATCATCTATCTTTTTTGAATAATATTTGCGTATCTGCCGCTGCTCCTCATCTGAAAGCTTGGCGCGGCGCATTATATTATCCACATACAGCCTATATGCCTTATCCGAAGGCACCCGCCCCGCCGAGGTGTGCGGCTGCTCTAGATACCCAAGCTCCTCAAGATCGCTCATCTCATTGCGAATCGTGGCGGAGGACAGGCCAATATCGCTGCGCTTTGATATAGTGCGCGAGCCCACCGGCGAAGCGGTGAGTATATAGTCGTCTATGACGGCCTGCAATATTCTCAATTTTCTCGCATCAAGCAGCATTCTACTTCGCCTCCGTATGTTAGCACTCAACTTAATCGAGTGCTAAACACTGACTATAAAAATAGCACTGCTCAAAGCCTTTGTCAAGGCGAGGACGGCTTTGTATTGTGACAAAACGGAAACATCTAAGAGACAAAAGTTGATTGCCGCCGGTTTTTTGATATTGCGCCATAGGTTGTGCATAATTCAGCCGATTACGACTAATTGTAGTCCAAAAACTCCATGAGCGCATCGTTTTGCATATCGAGTCCGCGCGGAGTGAGGCGGAAAAAACCGGCTTCGTTTATGGCATAGCCCTTTTTGACGCAAGCGGCGGCGGCTTTATACGCTGCGTCGAAGCTCACGCCAAAGCGCTCAAAGAAACGTTTTTTATCGAGCCCCGCTGCCATTCGTGTGGCGAGCATAACGCACTCAAACATCTCCTCGCGCCGCGCTATTTGCTCCTCTCGCGCGCCGAAATCCGCTTTTAAATAGTTTTCAAAATTGGAGGCGTTATATTCGCGCGTCCACGCGCCGTTTTTGCGGCAGGCCGAGTGCGCGCCAAGGCCCACGCCCAAATATTCGCCGTTTTGCCAATAGTTTATGTTATGGCGGCAGCGGCCGGGCGGCGTTTTGGCATAATTTGATATTTCATAGCGCTCATATCCAAGCCCAGTGAGCGCCATTATCGCGGCCTCGTGCATATCACACGCGAGCGCGTCCGCGGGGAGAAGCTCGCTTCCGCCGGCCACGTCTTTATATAGCAGCGTGCCTTCCTCAAGTATAAGCGAATACGCGCTGATATGGCTAAAGCCAAGCGCGCAAAGGCGCTTCGCCGTGAGTTCGACATCTATAACAGTCTGTCCGGGCAGGCCGTACATCATATCGGCGTTTAAATTGGCAAATCCGGCGGCTCGCGCCATTGTGACGCTCTTTTCCACCTCATCTGCCGTGTGTATGCGGCCAAGGCGGGAAAGGAGCGCGTCCGACATGCTCTGCACGCCCATTGAAAGGCGGTTTGCGCCCATGCCGCGATATTCTTTTAGCTTTTCAAAGGTTAGCGTGCCCGGATTGCACTCTATTGTGAACTCGGCGCCTGGCGCTATATTCAGCGCGCCGCGAACGACGGCCGATATGCGCGCAAGAATGCCTGCGGGCAGCGCCGACGGCGTGCCGCCGCCGAAAAACACGGTGTCAAAGCGCATGGAATTATAAGGCTCCGCGCTCGCGCGAAGCCTTATTTCATTTTCAAGCTGAACAATATAGCTTTCAACTAAGCTCGCGTCCGAAAGCCGCGCGAAAGAAGGAAAATCGCAGTAGCGGCACTTTTGAACGCAGAATGGGATATGGATATACGCACCCGCCATCAGTTTATGCGCAAAACGCTCATGAACGCCTCGCTCGGCAGCGAAACCGTGCCTATCTGACGCATGCGCTTTTTGCCTTCCTTTTGCTTTTCAAGCAGCTTTTTCTTTCTGGTTATATCGCCGCCGTAGCACTTGGCCAAAACGTCCTTGCGGACGGCTCTGACCGTCTCGCGGGCGATAATCTTGCCGCCTATGGCGGCCTGTATCGGTATTTCAAACTGCTGACGCGGAATTACTTCCTGCAATTTTTCCGCCACGGCGCGACCCTTAGCATAAGACTTATCGCGATGAACTATGGTTGAGAGCGCGTCGCACATATCGCCGTTTAAAAGGAAATCGAGCTTAACAAGGTCCGAAGCCATATATTCCTTCAGCTCGTAATCGAATGAGGCGTAACCGCGGCTCCTCGACTTCAGCTGGTCGAAGAAATCATATATTATCTCGTTAAGCGGCAATGTGTATTGGAGCTTGACGCGGGTTTCTTCGATATATTTCATATCTATGAAAATGCCGCGTTTATCCTGGCAAAGCTCCATAATGGTGCCGACGTATTCAGACGGAGTCATTATG
>CAZZNN010000064.1:0-6280 GCA_964655605.1 uncultured Oscillospiraceae bacterium | reverse complement strand
GTTGGCGGAGACCATAGGCTCCTCCATTTTGGAAATATCGGTGACGGAGGGCATGTTGCTGGGGTTATCGAGCAGCATAACCTCGCCGTCGGTCTTTATTATGCGATAGATAACGCTCGGCGCGGTGGTGACGAGGTCGAGGTCGAACTCGCGCTCAAGGCGCTCCTGAATTATTTCCATGTGCAATAGGCCAAGGAAGCCGCAGCGGAAGCCAAAGCCAAGCGCCATGCTGGTTTCCGGCTCATAAGAGAGCGAGGCGTCGTTTAACTTGAGCTTTTCAAGCGCGTCCTTGAGGCTTTCATAATCCGCGCCGTCGGCGGGATAAATGCCGCAGAAGACCATTGGGTTCACATGCTTATAACCGGGAAGCGCCTCCTTGGCGGGGTTTTCGGCGTCCGTTATGGTGTCGCCCACCTTGGTTTCGGCAACGCTCTTAATAGACGCTGCTATATAGCCCACCTCGCCCGCCGTAAGGCAGTCGCACGGGCTGAGCGCAGGCGTGAACACGCCAACCTCCGTCACGTCGAACTCACGGCCGGTGGCCATAGACTTTATGCGCATTCCGGGCTTTACGGCGCCTTCCTTTATGCGCACATAGCTTAGAGCGCCCTTAAAATTATCGTATATGCTGTCGAATATGAGCGCCTTGAGCGGAGCTTGGGCGTCGCCCTTGGGCGGCGGGACGATTTCGACTATCTGCCTTAATACATCGTCCACATTGGTGCCGAGCTTTGCGGATATTTGGGGCGAGCTGGCTGCGGGAAGGCCGATTATATCCTCAATTTCCTTTATGGCGCGCTCAGGCTCGGCGCTGGGGAGGTCTATTTTATTTATCACAGGGACTATTTCAAGCTCGGCGTCGAGGGCGAGATAAACGTTTGCAAGCGTCTGCGCTTCTATGCCCTGAGTTGCGTCCACAACGAGCACCGCGCCCTCGCATGCGGCGAGGCTGCGGGAAACTTCGTAGGTGAAGTCCACATGACCCGGAGTGTCTATAAGATTGAACATATAGGTTTCGCCGTTATAATCATAAAACATGCGCACGGCGGAGGATTTGATGGTTATGCCGCGCTCGCGCTCAATATCCATCGAATCGAGAAGCTGCGCTTCCATATCGCGCTTTGACACGGTGTCGGTAAGCTCCATCATTCTGTCGGCAAGGGTGGACTTGCCGTGATCTATATGGGCTATTATGCAGAAATTTCTTATTTTATCGAGGCTGTATGCCATTCGTTCCCTCCGTAATGCTTCATTGCGATAATATGGAACATTCTAGCATACGCAGGTAAGCGTGTCAAAGGGAAGCGCGGTTGTTTATAAGGCTCGAAGCCAACTTTTTAGGAGAGAAATGAAATGGTCTGAAAACGAGGCGGCGGGCACGTCCCTTGCGGGCAGCAGCTCCACTGTTATAAGAGCGTTGCCAGAGGCGTCAACGAGCGAAGCCGTGCCTACGGACATCGACTTATCGAGCGGCGCTTGAAGCGCGTCGGGCGCGTCTATGCGGCTTTCAAGCTCCACGCCCGACTCAAGGAGCGCCACGCCGTCGCTCTTGGCTATAAGATCGACCGTTTTCTCCTTGCCGCCCAAAACCCGCGCGCCGCTTACCAATATTTCGCCCGCCTTGCATAAGGTTTTTACTGAATATGTGGCGAAGGCATATTCAATAAGCTCGCGTGCGGCGGCAAAGCGCGCCTTTGAATCGCTCGCGCCGAGCACCACGCATACGAACGTCGCGCCGCCGCGCTTGACGGCGAAAGCGCCGCAATAAAGCGCCGTGCTCGAGGAGCCTGTGGAAAGGCCGAAGCAGCCGGGGCAATCGCGTATGAGTCTATTTTGATTCACAAGCTCCGTGCGCACGCCGTTTTGATGGACGATTTCATCCATATAGAGCGTCGCAAACGAGCGGTACGCGGCCGAATCCGCCAATTTAGAGGCGACAAGCGCGATCTCATTCGCGCTGAAGCTATCGCCTTCAATAGGCATGCCGCCAAGAAGCTCGCCCGCTCGCTGCATGGCGGCGGCGGTGGTGCCGAAGGCGTGCTCCGCAAGCGCATGTATAGCGTCGCCCGCGGTGAGCATTACGGCGGCCTTTAAAAGCGTGCCCGCCTCTATCTCCTCATTGGCTTCGATAAACGCGGTGGGGCCTTTTACGCGCGCCGCGTCATGGCTGACGCGAACCGTATCCGTTTTTTTGAGAGCGCCCGAATCGAATTTTTCGCACACGGCAAGCATTAGCGGAAGGTGCTTAAGCCCTGCCGCGTCAAGCTTCTCATCGGGATTTTTGCTGAAAATCACCTGTTTGGAATAAGGCTCCATTACTATGGCAGCCTTAGCGCCGTCCGCAAGAGCGACATTTGCGGACGGCTCGGCTTTTGCAGCCGCTGGCAATATGAATATGAGCGCGGCTATTACCGCGAAAATCCGTCTAAACATAAAAACGCCTCCCGCATTATTTATATGACATGCGCGGGAGGCATAGAAGCTTATTTTAGCCTATTCAGGAAGCTTTCGCCCACATCGTAGGGCGAGAGCGTGATGTGCTCATGCACGGTGGAGCCGAGATCCGCGAAGCTCTTTAGCGCGCCCAAGTCCACCCCGCCCTTTAATGAGGGCGAATACACGAGCACCGGAATGTGCTCGCGGGTGTGGTCGGTGCCGGGATAGGTGGGGTCGCAGCCGTGGTCGGCGGTGATTATTAGAAGGTCGCCCTCGCCCATCGCGCCCATTATTTCCGGCAGCTTTTTATCAAAAGCCTCAAGCGCGGCGGCATAGCCCTCAACATCGTTGCGGTGGCCATAGAGCATATCAAAATCGACGAGATTGGTGAAAATGAAATCGCCCTCGCCATTCTTTATATATTTTATTGTGGCCTCTATGCCATCGTGGTTATTGTGCGTGTGATCCGCCACGGTAACGCCGCTGTTGTGGAAAATATCCTCTATTTTGCCGACGCAGATATTGGTATAGCCCTTATTTTGCAGGCTGTCGAGCACGGTTTCGCGTATGGGGGCGATGGCGTAATCGCGCCTGTTTTCAGTACGCGTATATTTGCCGTCCGCACCCAGGAACGGGCGCGCTATCACGCGGCCGACAAGATCCTCGCCCATTAAAAGCTCGCGGGCGGTCTTGCACATGGAATAAAGCTCGTCAAGCGGAATTACTTCCTCGTGCGCTGCTATCTGAAATACGCTGTCCGCCGAGGTATACACTATTGGGCTGCCTGTTTTTACATGCTCGTCCCCCAGGCGCATAATTATCTCCGTGCCGGAGGCGACGCAGTTTGCGAGCGTTTTGCGGCCGATGCGCTTTTCAAATTCATCTATTATGCGCTTTGGAAAGCCGTTTGGATAGGTTCTAAAGGGCGGGTCCATAACTATGCCGCACATTTCCCAATGACCGCAGGTGGTGTCCTTCGCTTTTGTAAGCTCCCTTGCCTTGCCGTAGCTGCCCTTGAGCGCGCCCTCGTATTCCGGCAGGCCGCCCAGCCGTGAAAGGCCGAGGGAATACATATTGGGAAGCTCCAGGCGGCCTCTATTTTTATATATATTGCATATTGTATTCGCGCCCGCGTCACCGAATTCGGCGGCGTCGGGCAGCGCGCCTATACCGGCGCTGTCGAGCACTATGAGTATCGCACGTTTTTTCATTTTAATCCCTCCCAGTTACATATATTATATCCACTTATGCCGCCGCGTCAATAAAAAGCGCTACCGCCTGCGAAAGCAGGCCCTCCGATAATATGCCGAGAAAAAATAGCGCCAAGTCGCGCAGCAGCCTTTCCTTGCTGCCCTCGCGGCGAGCCATGCCGCCCGCAAGCAGCAGCGACAGCGCGGTGAAGGCCGGAAGGCTTGGCATTAGCACCGCAAAAATGGACATGGCAAGCCCGCCCGGCGACGCGCGCGCCGCGTCGAAAGCGAAGCCGAGCGCCGTGCTCTTTATGCTAAGCGCAATGAACGAGAGCGGCGCAAACGCCGTGCTCACGCGCAAGAGCAGCACCGCCGCCGCGAGCGAAAGATTATATAGAGCGCTTGTTATAAAGCCCGCCCATACGTCTATTTTAATGTCTAAAAAGAGCGAGGCGGCCAAAGCGCCGCCGCCGAGGCTTTTGCAAAGCGCCGTACCCACCGCGAAGCCGAGGATGATTACTCCCGCGCTTACGCCGAAGGCGACCGGGGTTTCGTGTACAGAGCTTATAAGGCGCGAAGGCTGTTTTTCATTGCGGCGCTTAAAGCGCGCGCTGCTTCTAAGCGTATCCATACATTATGATTATTGTTTTTGAGGCGCTTATATGCTATCATCACCAAATGGGAGGGTGCTCAAATGGATTTAATACTAGCGTCGTCTTCGCCAAGGCGGAGAGAAATGTTTAAGCTGATAGGGCTTGATTTTACCGTTATGGTGAGCGAGGCCGATGAAAATATAGTTGAACAGGACCCCAAAAAATTCGTCACGGCGCTTGCAAAGCGCAAGGCTGAGGCGGTGTTTAAAAAGCGTCCCGACGCTTGCGTGGTGGGCTCGGACACCGTTGTGCTCATAGACGGGCGGATAATAGGCAAGCCCAAGGACAGACAGGACGCCTTTAAAATTCTCTCCACCCTAAACGGGCGCACGCACACCGTTTACACGGGGCTCGCGGTGCTCGCGAAAAACTCCGAGCAGCTTTATTGCGACGAAACTCGCGTGACCTTTGCAAAGCTTTCAGACGAGGAGCTTTGGCATTATATCGGCACCGGCGAGCCGCTCGACAAGGCGGGCGCTTACGGCATACAGGGGCCGGGCGCTATTTTGGTTGAAAAAATCGAGGGCTGCTATTTTACCGTGATAGGCATGCCAGTGCCGGTGCTATACAGGCTGCTCAAAAACGTTGGGATAACTCCCAAGTGGATGAAGTAGGCGGCGCATGAAGATAGGGATTGAAGCCAACGTGCTAAAGCGCGTTTTAAGCGATGTTTATTACATAACCGGCACGGCCTACGCCGGAAAATCCACAATGGTGAAGCTGCTCGCGGAGCAGTTTGACGGCATTATGTGCGGCGAAAATTATCACGACGCGCTAATGCGCACGATAGACGCTGAGCATCAGCCAAATTTAAGCTATTTTAGCACCATGAGGGACTGGCAGGAATTTATAGGGAGAACGCCCGATGAATACGACGCGTGGATACAGGGCTGCTCGCGCGAAGCGGCCGAGCTTGAGCTTATAATGCTAATAAGGCTTGCGGCAAAGGGAAAGAAAATTTTTGTGGATACCAATATCCCGCTTGAAATATTGAATGAAATATCGGATCATGAGCACGTCGCTATTATGCTTAGCCCGCAAAGCATGTCCGTAGAGCAATTTTTCAACAGGGACGACGCGGATAAGAAATTCATTTTAAGGCAAATACAGGCCGCGAGCGACCCGGATAAGGCCATGAAAAATTATAGGGCGTGCATAGCCCGGGTAAACAGCAAGGAGCATTTTGACGAATACGCAAACAGCGGTTTTTATACATTTTTGCGCGACGGGAGCTTGGGTATTGAGGAAACGCTTGAGGTGATCGCGGGGCATTTTGGGTTGATGTGATTGAGTTTAATGCGGGGGGCGGGTCGTCGGAGACGCCGACCCCTGCACAGAATACCGGCCGTTATATCATAAGCGGCGACCCCGCGGCGGGCGCCGGCCATTATATCATAAGCGCGGGCTTCCGCGCCCGACCCTCGGCCGCTATAAAAACTATTCGTGCAGCCTTCTCGCAAGCTCGTATATGAGTATTCCGGCGGCGACGGAGGCGTTTAGCGATTCCGCGAAGCCATACATGGGGAGCTTATATTTAACGCACTCGGCGGCGACAGCGTCTGAAACGCCGCTGCCCTCGCTGCCTATAACGAGCAAACATCTTTCGCTTGGCGCGGGCAATTCGCCCGTGCCTTTTAAGTGGCCGCAGACGGCGGTAAAGCCCTGCTCCTTCATATTTAGGAGCTCGCGCACGAGCATGCCGCGCCATATCGGGATATGGTAAACGGAGCCCATGGCGCTCCTTAAAGGCTTGGGCGCGAATGGATCCGCGCAGCCTTCGCCAAGGAAAACGCCCGCCGCGCCCATAGCGTCGGCGGTTCTGATTATGGCGCCAAGATTGCCGGGATCCTGCACGGCGTCGAGCGCGACGATAAGACCGGCTGGATAATACTCCGGAGTTACCGGCTCAACGGTTTTTACCGTGGCGCACACCCACTGGGGCGTGCCGGTTTGAGTCATGCTTTCCATTACCTGACGCTTCACCGTATATACGGTGGCGCC
>CAZZNN010000063.1:0-10516 GCA_964655605.1 uncultured Oscillospiraceae bacterium | reverse complement strand
CCAACATATCCGTCGCCTTGTCGCCAATAAGGAGCGACGCACGCTCCTTCATTTCCTTTGCCGCTTTATTTGTGAATGTAAGCGCGAGTATATTCCATGGTCTCACGCCGTGCTCAAGCAGATTTGCCATTCTGTATGTTAGCACACGCGTTTTTCCGGAACCCGCGCCAGCCAACACAAGCAGCGGCCCTTCCAAACACTCTACGGCTTCCCTTTGGGCCGGGTTCAAGCTGCTAAGATCCATTTTTACTACCCCCCTATTTTTCACTCGTAACCGAGTTCGCGTATCATGGACGCCTTATTGCGCCAATCTTCATTCACTTTTACCCATAGCTGAAGATTTATTCGCGTGCCAAGAAGCACTTCAATATCTTTTCGTGCTTCCGAGCCGATTTGTTTGAGCATAGCTCCGTTTTTGCCAATGATAATCCCCTTGTGAGCAGGACGTTCGCAGTAAATCGTTGCATAAACATCAGTAAGCTGTCCGCCCTCGCGCGCACTTATCTTATCGATAGAAACGCCTATTCCGTGCGGCACTTCCTCTGCAAGAAGCATGAGCGCTTTTTCCCTGATTATCTCGCCGCATATTACCCTTTCAGGTTGGTCTGTAACCATATCGTCAGGGAAATACTGCGGCCCAATAACGAGCTTTTTCTTGAGTTTATCAATCAATATGCTTAGATTTTTCCCTGTTGTGGCGGATATACATAAAATGTCGTCAAACGCATCCATATCCTTTAGGTGCGTTAACAGCGTCTCCATGCGCGCGGCGTCGCAGAGATCGATTTTATTCAGCACCGCTATCACGGGGGATTTGGCGGATTTTAATTTTTGTGCGAGCTGCTCGTCCTTTTCACGCATGCCACATGACGCGTCTATCATAAACAGCACAGCGTCAACGTCATTTATCGCGTCATAGGCCACGTTGAGCATATATTCACCGAGCTTATTTCTTGGCGCGATAACGCCGGGAGTATCAATGAATACTATTTGATAATTTTCGCCGCTCACAACGCCCATTATTTTATTTCTCGTAGTTTGAGCGCGCGAAGAAACTATGGAAATCTTCTGCCCTACAAGATTATTCATGAGCGTAGACTTTCCAACGTTTGGCATGCCTATTATCGATACAAAGCCTGATTTAAATTCGTTCATTGTAAATCCCTAGGCGTAAACGCGTTCGGCAATAAATCGCCAAGCGAAAGGATATGGAATTCGCCGTCCTTATTTGCGCAAACGACAGGCATTTCTGGCGAGCAGAATTCTGCGAGCACCTGTCTGCACACGCCGCACGGCACGGCGGGCTTTTCGCCATCCCAAATAATTGCCAACGCCTCGAACTCGCGCTCGCCTTCATATACGGCCTTGAACATGGCTGTACGTTCAGCGCAGTTGGTAGGTGAATAAGCGGCGTTTTCTATATTGCAGCCAAGGTAGTATGCGCCGGACGCGGCTTTGAGGCACGCGCCAACATGAAAACCTGAATAAGGCACATACGCTCTGTCCTTTGCTTCATTTGCCATGCGAAGCATGTTTTTTGCTTCAAAATCATGTATGCTGTTCATCTTTTTATCTCCATTTTCTCCAGAATTTGTTCCTGCTTATCAAACATTTTCTTTCTTTCATCTTCATTTATGTGGTCGTAGCCGATTATATGCAGCATTCCGTGAACCGTAAGGAATGCAAGCTCACGTTTTAATGAATGACCATATTCTTCGGCCTGCAGCTTTGCTCGCGGCAGCGATATTGCAATATCGCCTAAATATTTGTCCGGCACGCAAAGCAAGCCCTCGCCCTCTTGCGAGGGAAAACTTAGAACATCTGTTTCGCTATCGATATTGCGATAAACGCGGTTGAGCTCGCGCACTGTTTCACCATCGGTTATTCTTATAGTCGCATCGCCCGCGCGTCCCTCGTAGAGCAGCGCAGCCTGCGCCACCGCGATTACCGTTTGCTTTAAATCGCTGTCAAGGTCAAGCTCGTCGAGCACTTCTATCATCACTTTTTTTCCTCCATATTCGGGTATTCAATGCGATCATGCATTATCCCCGTAAAGGTTTTAATGAAGCTTTTTTGTATTTCGGTCAATTCGCTCAGCGTAAGCGGCGCATTTGAGAGCATATTATCGTTTTCGCTCATTTTTGACGCAAAGACCTTTGTGATCATCGCTTCAACCTTTTCCTGATCGGTGTCGCCAAGCGAGCGCACCGCTGCCTCGCAGGAATCGGCCAACATTACGATGGCGCTTTCCTTGCTGCTCGGTCGGTTTCCGCTATACCTAAAGTTTTTGATGTTAACCGTGGCGGCATTTTCAGGCCCGGCCTGCGTAAGCGCTTTATGATAAAAATATGCCATAAGCGAATTCCCGTGGTGTTCTGAAGCAATGGTTATTACATCTGCGGGAAGCTTATACCGGCTAAGTATCATCGCTCCGTCCTTTTGATGCGCGATGATTATTCCGGCGCTTTCAGCAGGAGGTAAAGTGTCGTGTATGTTTTTGCCGCCCTTTTGATTCTCCATAAAATATAGAGGACGTCTTAGCTTTCCAACATCGTGAAAAGTTCCGGCAACGCGCGCCAAGAGTGCATCGGCGCCTATCTTTTGAGCGGCTCCTTCGGCAAGCGCCGCAACCATTATGCTGTGCTGATATGTGCCTGGGGTTTCGCTCATAAGCTGCTTGAGCAGCGGGTGATTGACATTTGTTAATTCGCTCAGCCTTGCCGGAGTAGCAATATCAAAAAGATTCTCCCATACGGGGAGCGAGCCTACAACAAGCAATATAGATACTAAGCAGCTTCCGATATACCATACTGAATCTATCATTATACTGCCGAAAGCTTCGCCTGCCATAACGTCGAATGCGGACAAGGCAAACGTTCCCGCCGCTGCGCCTATCATTCCAGCGCCTATCATTGAGCCGCGGCTTGCGGCCTTTCTTAATGCGAATATCGCCACGGCGCCGCTTACAGCACACGCAACGCATGCCGGAACGGACATTACGTCAATAATTAAAGTGTCTCTGCCGCCATATATCACACCCATTGAAAAAGCAAACAATAAATTCACGCAATGCGCCGTGTCTGTATCGACCAATATGGCAGTGAGCATTACCGCGACAAGTATAGTTACAATGCGATTTTCAAGCGTTGAGCCTATGAGCATTAGCAGCATAGTTAGACATACTGCACTTGTCAATACCGCCATCTTGCGAGTGTTCATAAACACTGTTGTACGAATCAGCACAAGATATGCAATGAATACCGCATATATGGATAATGTAAACATTGCTATGCCGAAATGAAGATTGGTATCGCTTGATTTATCACGAACTAGCTCGATTTCCTTTAAGATGTTGAGCTGCGAGAGGGTGACAGGGCTATCTTTTTCTACAATTATTTCGCCCTTTTTAAGCATTATGTTATCAACGGCCTTCTCAGCTTCCGCTCTGGCGGTTTCAGTTGCTCTTTCGTCAATTATAAGCGTAGGCTGCATAAAGGCGTCGAGCGGAGGCACGGCAGCTTTTTTCATGGCCGCAGAAAGCACGGTTGAGGCGTTTAGCTCTCTTATATAAGCGCTCTTTACAGAATCAACATTTTCGGTTGCAAGCCCACTTGAAAGTGCCGTTGTAAGCTTGGTAGAGAGCATATCGATGTATAAACGCAGCTCGGTTTTTGATGCGCCCAATATTGCCGCAACGCATGATTTATCAAGCACGGGGTCGGTCATGGCGCCAAGCTGTGAAAACGTTTCATCGCTAAGCGCTTCTATCCATTGCGCGGAGGTCATTGCGCCGTCGCTTACGGTGGCAAGCTTGCCGTTTGCCGCTTGCCTAACGCTTTCGAGCGTGTCAAAATATTTTTGCGCATGCTCAAGGAGCGTTTTCGTTGTATCGGTATCTATTTTATATATAATTTGCGCATTGTTGCGCGCCTGCTCTTTTAAGGCAGCCGTAGCAATCGAATTCTCAACATTTTTGGTTGCATAAATGGTCTCAGGAGCCTTATCGCCAAGCTCAAGCTCATATCGCTTTGGAGTCAAAGCGGTTGATATGGCTATAAAGGACACAAGCATCATGAGCACCGCTAAAAGCGAGCTGATTATTGCGGTGCGCTTAGGCTGAGATATACTTTTTATAGGATTGCTCCGTTTAACACTCATGTCAATCCCCCTTTTCTATCTATTCTCTGTTCTTCGCCGCCATATCGTAAGCGCGTACTATGCGCTGAACAAGTTCATGGCGTACAACATCTTTGTGGGTCAGAAATATCTGCGCAACGCCTTCTACGTTTTTGAGTACGCCCAGCGCATGAACAAGTCCGCTTCGCTTATCGCGCGGCAAATCAATTTGCGTTATATCGCCGGTCACGACGACGCGTGAGTTTTCACCGAATCGGGTCAAAAACATTTTCATCTGCTCACATGTGCAGTTCTGCGCTTCATCGAGAATTATATACGCATCGTTAAGCGTTCTGCCGCGCATATAAGCGAGCGGAGCCACTTCTATAGCGCCCCTATCCGCAAGCAACCTAAAGCTTTCAACACCTAAAAAATCGTACAAAGCATCGTATAGAGGCCTTAGATACGGGTCGACCTTGTTTTGAAGGTCGCCAGGAAGGAATCCGAGCTTTTCACCGGCTTCAACCGCGGGACGAGTAAGAATTATCTTGTCCACCTCTTTATTTTTAAAGGCCAACACCGCCATTGCAACGGCCAAGTAGGTTTTTCCCGTGCCGGCGGGACCGACGCCAAAAGTTACGGTATGGCGCTTGAGCGCTTCAATATAGCGCTTTTGCCCGATCGTTTTGCATTTTATCCGTTTGCCTTTGCAGGTAAAGGCGATAACATCGTCAACGAGTTCAACTATTGATTCCGCATTGCCCTCTTTTGCAAGGTCTACGGCGTATCTGATTCTTCCTCTGTCGATGTTTTCACCCTTCTTTATCAGGAGCAAAAGCTTTGACACCACAGTGTATGCCAAATGCGCGTCCGCCTCGTCGCCTTCAAAGCGAACACATTCAGGAGAGGTGATTATCTTTGCGTTGGTTTCACTTTCGAGTACCTTCAGGTTTTCATCAAACACGCCAAAAAGCTTTATCATCTCGTCCATTGATTCAACTGTTAGCTCATGTTTGGTTGACGCCATCATTCCTTCTTCAGGGTTCTCGTTCATCAGTTCCTATATCCTCCAGTGTTGTTGCAAAAATTTCCGCCCGTACGCTGCCATCGCCGCATATTGTTAATTTCGTATTTTTTGAAAGCAGCTTTGCATTCTCCGGTAACGAAGCAATAAGCTTTGCGCTTGCATCTTTTATCGCTTCAGTGCGCAGCTCGGCTTCACCGGCACTGCAAAACGCTTCTTTTAGCTCGTATACCCGGCCTTTTTGAATAGTCAGCGGAAGAAAAAAACCGTTTATCTCAATCCGCGATTCGAGCTCATACTCCGAGGCCTTATATTTGTCTTCTTCTGAGAAGCAAAATATATCCGCAATAAATGCCTTTACCTGTGGATAGCAATTATTGCTTCTCACGTTTTTTCTAAGCAATGGTCCAACGCTTGCGGAGCACCGATATAAAACCTGTGCAAGCACGCTGCCTTCAGCGTTGACAGGCAAAGCCGTCTCCGCTAAAACTCCGCTTATCAGTTCGTCTCCGCGCTTTACGGCGTCGCCGGCATTAACCATTGGAAGTCCGTTTTTAACGACGATCCTGCTTATTACTCCGTCCTTTTTTGCATAGACGCTGCCTGCGGCGGCAGAGCTTTGCGCTTTTACACTCTGAGCGGTTTCTTTTATATCCACATACAAAGTTACGCCTTTTAAGTAAACGCTCGCGAATGCAATGCTCTCGTTACATGTGCAAAGCTCATTTGCGAGTGTCATCGTGTTTATTTCCGCTGCGCGCATTCCAATCGACACACCGCTTTTACTTAATCTATCCAATATGATAGACTCAGCTATAATATCGCAGCCGGTGACCTTTATTCGCCATAGTGAACCCGACATTATAATCAAGGCCGCCAATGGAATGAGCCAACCGTATAGCAGCAGCTTGCGCTCCCTTAATGCCGAAAGCCTAAAAAGCAGACCGTGCTTATGCAACAGACCAACAGTACAGCGCCTGAAATAGCGCTTTTTCAGCTTTCGCATGGCGAAAAAGGTTCGTATGCTGACGCAGGCATGTATGCGGTTTTGCTCTGTCCGCTTAATATTCCATATATCATATCGCTCGGCTATTATGGAATTTATTAAGCTTTCCGCCGCCGCACCTTTGATTTCTATAATAACATATCCCGCGAATAAATTCCATACATTCACCGCCCGCTTACACCCCCATACAGCAAATTGTCAACGCAGTTCACAAAGTGTTTTCATATTTACAGCCTTGTATAATGCCTTCAATTATCAAAGAATTATCGTTTAATTCTCTTATAAAAAGCTCTTTTCCGCTTATTGCCACAAGTCCATACTTGGTTGTTACCCTTATGCAGGATTCTGCAATCTCGAATATGCCCTCATGGTTTTCGAGTAACATTTTTTCGATCCCTATTAGCGTTATTTTAGGGCAGCCATATAAAACCTCGGTAGGAAAATCGAAGCAGTGTGGCAGAGTTTTAATCTTTCTTTTCAAATACAAGCGCCTCCCATATACTATATGCGAGGCGCGGAGATAATTATTTTTGTTTATACATAACGGCGCATGTGGGTCAAAGCGTTTTTTTCCAGTCGCGACACCTGCGCTTGGCTCACCCCAACTTCGTTTGCCACTTCCATTTGCGTTTTGCCTTGGAAGAATCTAAGCTCAAGTATGCGCCGTTCGCGTTCTGCAAGCTTTTCTATACCGGTTTCAACGGATATTGAATCAAGCCAGTCGTCCTCGCTGACACGTTTATCCTGAAGCTGATCCATAACGAATATCGCATCGCCGTCGTCGTGATAGATAGGCTCGAACAGTGAAACCGGATCCTGTATTGCTTCCAGCGCGAACGCAACGTCTTCAACGCTAACGTCCATGCACTTGGCAATTTCCTCAAGCGTTGGCTCGCGAGATGATTGTTCAGCAAGACTGTTTCTTACAGACAGCGCTCTATATGCGGTGTCGCGCAATGAGCGGCTGACCCGAACGGAGCCGCTTGAGTCTCTCAAGTAGCGCCGTACTTCCCCCATTATCATCGGCACAGCGTATGTGGAAAATTTTACGTCGAAGCTGGTGTCAAAATTATTTATTGCCTTGATAAGACCTATGCAGCCAACTTGAAATATATCGTCCATACACTCGTTGCGCTTAAATTTTTGTATAACGCTCAGTACGAGCCTTAGATTTGCTTTTATAAATTCTTCCCTTGCCAGCTCGTCGCCCGATTTTATCTTTTGCAGCAGCTCCTTACTCTGCTTGGCACTAATAAGCGGCAGCTTTGATGTTTCCAAACCACAGATTTCAACTTTGTTCATTACCTGCTCTCCCATTCGTTTCGTCCACATTAGGTTTTCCGAATGAAGAACCGGTTATGCCCTTTACGGGTCTATTCGTCTATGTTATTTTTATTCTCTAGCGCGATGCGCTCTTGATATACTTTTATCAACTCCTCTTTTTTTAGCGGTTGTGTAGTAACTCCCATACAATCCTTACATGTGTTTGCGCAGACAGGGCAAACACATTCGCAAAAAATGCCCCTTTCAGCCTGAACCATGTATTCTCCGCATACTCTGCATGAACATCTCATTCTATTGCCGCCTCCTTATACAATGGACTTCCCTGTGCGATATACGCGCTTAATTCTTCCATACTAAAGCTAAACTCAGGCGACGCTGGCGAATAGGTGGATATTTCATAGGGCCTGTAGACGAAAGTAATACTGCTGTCGTCAAAATAAAATGGTTGATTGTCCGACAAGGGTAAAATATCGCTCAACAGCGTTATTTCCATTTCTTGAGTTTTATTTGCGATCATGCTCGAAATATCGCTGCGCCAGCTTTCGTCTTTAGAATTTATGCAGTCAGAAATGCTTACTGCCTGCGCACTGTCCACATAGTAATTAAGTGGCAGCAGAAACACTGTTTGATCATTGCTAACGAGATTATAGCTTATAAGTATAGATAGAATATTGTTCTTGTTATACTTTATGCCATAATATGTGTATATAGGGGCGTTAACGTATTTCATACAAGCCACTATTGAAGCGTAGATCGCATCATTAAGCGGTTTTGCTCCATCGTTCATTATGCTTGGGTAGAAAATAACACTTTTTTCTATAGTCGTTTGAGAACGCGTAATAGTAACGGGCGAAACGCCGAGCGAATATCCCATGCCAATGATTTGCGGCAGTTTGGGCGTGGGCAAAGCGGTAGAGAGAGGCTCGTGCGCCGATTCTTTTTCTCTACCGCATGCCGATAACATTATTAGGCTTAGTGAGGCCAGAATAATGGCCAAAATCTTCTTTTTCATACGGTTATTATAACACGTTTTGATTTCTATGCCTGGATATTGTTTATTTCGTTTATCTGCAATAACTCCGTTTGAGCTATCGCGTCGACTATCATTGGCTCAAAATCAACCATCATTTCACTTTCACGCAGCTTTTTGACTTCTGGCTTGGTAACGGGGTGCTGCGGCACAAACACGGTGCAGCAATCCTCATAAGGCAATATAGAGGTTTCAAACGTATCTATGCGCTTCGCGATTTGCACTATGTCGTCTTTGTCAAAGCCGATAAGCGGCCTGAATACAGGCATTTGCACCGCATCGTCGGTCACGCAGAGGCTTTCGAGAGTTTGACTTGCCACCTGCCCTAAAGCTTCGCCTGTGATAAGCGCAACCGCTCCGTCCGATTTTGCAATTCGCTCGGCAATCTTCATCATAAGCCGACGCATGAGCACTGTTGTTTCCTTGGGCGGACATTTATCATATATTTCCATTTGTATTTTAGTAAATGGCACAAGATGCAACCTGATCTCCCCAGTATACAGGGAAAGCTTCTTTGCCAGGTCCACCACTTTATCGCGCGCGCGTTCGCTTGTATACGGATAGCTGTAAAAATGGACGGCGCTGAGCGTAATGCCCCTGCGCGCAAGCATGTAACCCGCTACAGGGCTGTCTATGCCGCCTGAAATAAGCAGCGCCGCTCTTCCTGAGGTGCCGCTTGGCATGCCGCCCGCGCCCTCAAGCTCATTCATATAAACAAAAGCCTGATTGCGAACTTCGACGCATACTTTAAGCTCCGGCGTTATAATATCCACATGAAGATTTGGATATTTTTCCAAAAGCTCATGTCCAAGCTCGCGATTGATTTCATCGCTGTTCATGCAAAAGGTTTTATCCGAACGCCGTGAAAACACCTTGAAGCTCATGGGAACATCTTTTATGGTGCTATCCATGAGCTCAAACGCGGCGTCTTTTATCGCGTCCCATGTTTTTTCAACTGATAGGGCAACGCTAATGGAGTGAATGCCGAAAACACGTTTAAGGCGAACAAGCACGTCATCAAGCGTCTCCTCGTTTATTCCGTAAACAAATATGCGGCCCTGATCGTATTTTACCGTCATTCGCCTGTCGCTTAGGGCGCGTTTAATGCCTTCGACCAGTTTTCTTTCAAAAAATGGACGGTTTTGACCCTTGAGATGTATTTCGTCGTATCTTATCAGCAGTATTTTCTCCATCTGTTTTCCCTTTCAGCTAGATTTATCTATCTGCGCCTGAATCTTCTTAACAGTGTTACAGAATCAAATATTTCCTGTGCGGCTTTGTCCATTTGTTCAGGCGTATTGGCATGGCATAGACTGAAGCGGATTGCCCCTTCCTGCCTTTCTCCAGTTATGCCCATTGCGCTAAGAATTCTATTGCCGCCCTTTTTATGCGCCGAACACGCCGAGCCTGTTGAAACGTATATATGCTTTTCTTCCAAGGCGTGAAGCAGTACCTCGCCCCTAATACCCATGAATGAAACGTTGAGTATATGCGGAGCACCCATATCCGGTTTTGGCCCGTTTATAATTATATCAGGTATTGCCTCCAGATTCTTTAGCAATCTAAGCTTGCAATCCATCATTTGCTTTATAAACATATCGTTTTCACGTATATATGCCACAGCCGTATCAAGACCCATTATCCCGGGCACGTTTAGCGTTCCTGAACGCAGGTTTTTTTCTTGTCCGCCGCCGGATTGCCCGCCGCCGAATTTAGCGCCGCGTTTTACATACAGCGCGCCTATTCCCTTGGGCGCGTGGAGCTTATGCCCGCTTATGGAATATAGATCGCAGTTTTTTGTTGAAAACGGAACTTTCATAAATCCCTGAACACCGTCTATATGAAGCATTGCCTCAGGATTCGCACTTTTTAGCAGCTTATATATGCTCGGTATATCGTTTATTGCGCCCGTTTCGTTATTTACATGCATAATTGATACAAGCTGTGTATTCGCGGTTATTTGCGATGCAAGAAAGCCTACGTCTGTTCTTCCTTCGCCGTCAACCTGCGCTATTGCTACCTCATATTGGTTTTTTAAAGCCATGTATGTTTCATA
>CAZZNN010000062.1:0-10533 GCA_964655605.1 uncultured Oscillospiraceae bacterium | reverse complement strand
GTCCATGATATGCCGCCTGCTCTTTGAGGAGGCCACGGACATAAATTTCTTCGTTGGCCGCGCGATAAATCCGGCGCATCAAAACCCCGATCTGCCCATCAATTTCAGCATAAAGATGAATCTGGTGCAGGAGCTTTCCGAATGTCTTCACAAGATGGGAAAGCGCATTAAGATAAGCTACTTTTAATGGAGGACGCGTTGCATGAGAAAGTTTGACACAAAGGTTCAATATCTTAAATATAAGGTGCTGCGCGAGGTGGCGCGCGAAGCCTGGAACGACAGGCTCGCGCGCACGGCGCTCGACATTCCCAAAACCGTTATACCTGGCAGCGTTCCCACCATGCGCTGCTGCGTATATAAGGAGCGCGCCATTTTGGGTGAGCTCGTTAAGATGGCGATGGGCGGCAACAAGCTCAATCCAAACGTTATCGAGGTTATCGACATAGCCTGCGACGAATGTCCCTCTGGCGGATACGAAGTGAGCGATTCATGCCGCGGCTGCCTTGCGCATCGCTGCGAGGACGTGTGCAAGCGCGGCGCGCTCTCATTCGACCAAAATCACGTTGCGCATATTGACAAGACAAAATGCGTTGAGTGCGGCCAGTGCGCCAAGGTATGCCCCTTCTCCGCCATAATCAACCGCAAACGCCCATGCCAGAGCGCCTGCAAGGTGAAGGCCATCTCCATAGCACAGGATAAATCCGCCTGCATAGACGACGATGTGTGCACCGCCTGCGGCTCGTGCGTATATCAATGCCCATTCGGCGCGATAACCGATAAATCCTACATACTTGACGTGATAGAGCAGATAAAGGCGAGCCGCGGCAACACCGCTTTCAAAACTTATGCGCTGGTCGCCCCGTCTATATCGAGCCAATTTGCTTACGCAAAGCTTGGGCAGGTGATTGCGGGGCTTAAAAAGATGGGTTTTTTCACCGTGATAGAGGCGGCGCTGGGCGCGGACATGGTGGCTTACGCAGAATCGCGTGAGCTTGCGGAAAAGGGCTTTTTAACCAGCTCCTGCTGTCCCGCGTTTTATAAGTTCATAAAGGCGAATTATCCGCAGCTCATGCCCTTTGTTTCCCACAACCCATCGCCCATGGCAACGCTCGCCAAATACATCAAGGACTCCGATCCCTCCTGCAAGATAGTATTTATTGGGCCGTGCACGGCGAAAAAGGCGGAGGCGCAGCTTGAGGCCGTTAAGCCATTTATCGACTCTGTGATCACTTTTGAAGAATTGCAGGCGCTTTTTGACAGCATGGATATGGATATTACCGCTTTGCCTGAGGACGTTTTGGATAACGCATCGTATTTCGGGCGAATATTCGCCCGCTCGGGCGGTTTGTCCGATGCTGTAGCGGAGGCGCTAAAGGAGCAGGGGCTTTCGGATTTCGAGCTGAAGCCCTGCGTATGCGATGGAATTGAGGAGTGCAAAATGGCGCTGCTCAAAAAGAGCAAAAACGTGCTGGACGCGAATTTCATCGAGGGCATGGCATGTGTGGGCGGCTGCATAAACGGCGCGGGCTGCCTGACGCACGGCGAAAAAAACAAGGCTGAAGTGGATAAATATGGCATGGAGGCTTTTGAGAAAACTATATCGGACGCCGTATCTATGCTGCAATAAGCGCCTTGCGAGACGGCCAAGACCGTCCAAAAAATACGGTCGAGTCAAAACCTTTTGACTCGACCGTTTATTTTACTTTCGTCCCGCTTTGAGCGCGCGCATGGCGTTGAATACGGCAAGAACCGTTACGCCGACGTCCGCGAATACCGCGAGCCACATGGACGCGAAGCCTAATACCGCCAGCGCCAATACGATTACCTTCACGAGCAGCGCAAACATGATGTTTTGCCGCGCTATTTTGATCGTGGCCTTGGATATTTTAATTGCGAGCGCGATTTTTGACGGCTTATCGTCCATTAACACCACATCTGCGGCCTCTATGGCGGCGTCCGAGCCGACTGCGCCCATCGCTATGCCCACATCAGCTCTCGCGAGAACAGGCGCATCGTTTATGCCGTCGCCCACGAACGCGAGGGTGCGTTTTGCCGTGCGCTCTAGAAGCAGCCTCTCCACGCGCTCCACCTTATCGGCCGGAAGCAGCTCCGCATGGTATTCATCAATTCCTAGCTGCTCCGCAACCGCCTTGCCCACTTTCTCCCTATCGCCTGTGAGCATAACGGTTTTTGCTACGCCCGCGGCTTTTAACGCGGCGATAGACTGCTTCGCATCGTCCTTTACCTGGTCTGAGATAACGATATGACCCGCATATTCGCCATTTATGGAAACATGGATAATCGTTCCAACATGGTCGCAGGGCAGCCATTTCGCGCCGACGGAATCCATCATTCTCGTGTTGCCCACGCACACGGTATCGCCGTTTACACGGGCGCTTATGCCATGACCGGCTATTTCCTCAACATCGGCTATGCTGCACTCGTCCGCCTCATTGGGATAAGCCTGTCTAAGCGACAGCGCGATCGGGTGAGTGGAAAAGCGCTCCACATGAGCGGCAAGGTGCAACAGGCGGTTTTCATCGCAATTTTCAGGGTGTATCGCCGTTACGGCAAACACGCCCTTTGTGAGCGTGCCGGTTTTATCGAACACGACTATGCCGGCCTTAGACAGCGTATCCATAAAGCTTGAGCCTTTTATGAGAATGCCGTTTTTGGACGCGCCGCCTATGCCGCCAAAGAAGGTAAGCGGCACGGAGATAACCAGCGCGCACGGGCAGGACACCACAAGGAATGTGAGCGCGCGCTTGAGCCACAGCGCGAAGCTTGCCGAAAAATCGCCCGAAAGCAGCGGAGGCACGAAGGCGAGCAGCACGGCCGAAATAACCACAACAGGAGTATACACCTTGGCAAACTTGGTGATGAAGGTTTCGCTGCTCGACTTATTCTCGCCCGCGTTTTCAACGAGCTCAAGTATCTTCGCGGCGGTGGATTCGCCAAACACCTTGCTTACCCGCACGCGGATAACGCCGGAAATATTGACGCAGCCGGATATAACATCGTCCTCTATATTCACGTCCCTCGGCGCGCTCTCGCCCGTGAGGGCAACGGTGTTAAGGCTTGACGAGCCTTCGATAACAACGCCGTCCATTGGCACCTTTTCACCGGGCTTTATCACTATTATCTCGCCCACTTCAACGGAGTCCGGCGCGACGACGGCAACCTCGCCGTTTCGCTCCACATTGGCGCTGTCCGGGCGAATATCCATGAGCTGAGAAATGGATTTGCGGCTGTTGCCCTCAGCTATTTCCTCGAACAGCTCGCCCACCTTGAAAAACAGCATAACGAATACCGCCTCGGGAAATTCAGGCTCAGCGTCCGGCAAAAAGCCTATGCACAGCGCGCCTACCGTGGCGAGGCTCATGAGAAAATCCTCATTGAATACATCGCCGTGCAGTATGCTCTCCCCCGCCTCAATTAAAACGTCATAGCCCGCGACGAGATACGGCGCGAGATACAAAAGGAGGCTGCCCCACATAGGCAGATTTGTGTTCCTGTCAATAAACCACGCGGCGGCGAAAAGAACTGCTGCGACAATTATTTTAATTAAGCTTTGCTTGCTCTCTTTTTCCATACTGCGCCTCTTATTCTTTCGTGTGCTCTATGCCGGATTCAAGCATAGTGCGGATATGCTCGTCCGCAAGCGCGTAAAAAACTTCCTTGCCCGCTTTGCGGAATTTCACCATATTATCCTTGCGCAGCCCTGAAAGCTGATGGGAAACGGCGGACGGAGTGATTTTAAGCAGCTGAGCAAGGTCGCATACGCACAGCTCCGCCTGGTCTAGCGCCCATATTATCTTCGTCCTGGTAGGGTCGCTGAGCGCTTTAAAAAACGTCGCGCTCTTGCTAAAAACGTCCTCGTCCGGCATTTTCTCTATCAACGCCGCAACGGTGGCGTCATGTGGGTGAAGCTCCTCGCACCTTATTTCCATTTGATTTATCCTCCATTCCATTGAACAAATGAGCAATCGTTCATTCGTTTGTTTTATTATATATGAGCGGTTGCTCAGTTGTCAAGCGCTGGCGGTAAAAAAAGCGGCATAAAAACGCGCGGCCTTTTGCTGACCGCGCGTTTAGCTGATTATTTGATTTTATTTTGCGGACTGCTCGCGGCTGCCGGGCTTTACGAGGGGAATGATCGCTTGCTTGCATATAGGGCAGCACTCGGGGTCGTATGCCTTTATATCAAGCTTTACCGCGGGATACACTGGCAATTCAAGCACGCAATCCTCCGCGCGCCTATCGGCTATGCAGGCGACGCCTATCACTTTCGCGCCGAGCGCCTCAAGCGCGCGCACGGTTTCCATTGTGGATTTGCCCGTGGTAACAACGTCCTCGCTTATGAGCACGCGGTCGTTCTCACTCACTGTAAAGCCGCGTCTAAGCTGCATTTCGCCGTCCTTGCGCTCGGTGAATATGCTTTCAACGCCAAGCTGCCTTGCAAGTTCATAGGACACTATGACTCCGCCCATCGCGGGGCCGCAGACCTTTGTTACGCCCAAGTTTTTCACCTGCTCAGCAACGGTCTTAAGCACCGCCTCGGCCTTCTTCGGGTCGCGCAGCAGCAGCGCACACTGGCAGTAGCCGCCGCTGTGCTTGCCTGAGGAGAGCAGGAAATGGCCTTCGAGGAAGGCTGAGCAGCTTTTGAGTATGTTGATTATTTCGTTCATTATAGCTCCTTATCCATTAAGTACAGCGCCGCAGATCTGCTGTATATTATCCAGTTTATTTTCTACGCAGTATTTTTCAAGCCCGTCTATTATCTCAAGCATGGTGTAGGGATTGGCAAACGTCATCGTACCCACCTGCACAGCCGTCGCGCCGGCCATTATAAAGCTGAGCGCGTCATCGACGGTAGCTATGCCGCCCATGCCTACCACCGGCACCTTCACGCGCTTGCATACGCCGTGGACGAGCCTTAGCGCTATTGGCATTATGGCGGGGCCGGAAAGACCGGCGTAAACATTTTCAAACATGGGTTTGCGTTTTTTAATATCTATAGCCATGCCAAGGAACGTATTCACAAGGCTTATCGCGTCCGCGCCCGCGCTCTCGCAGGCGAGCGCCACGCCCTCTATATCTATGGCGTTGGGCGTAAGCTTCACCATTATGGGGTGGCGGGATATTTTTTTCACTTTTTCGGTAACGGCGCCCGCGGCCGTTGGATAGAGGCCGAAGGCCATGCAGCCGTTTTTAACGTTCGGGCAGGATATGTTGACCTCAAGAATATCTATATCCGCGTCGTTTAGCATACGCGCGCCCTCGCAATAATCCTCCTCCGTCGCGCCGCCAAGATTCGCTATCACGGCGCAGCCGAAGGAGCGCATTTTCGCGCACTCGACATCGGTGAAATGCTTTATGCCCGGATTGCCCATGCCTATGCTGTTCATCATGCCCGCCGCCGTTTCCACCATGCGAACGCCCATGTTGCCCGTATGCGGCGCTAAGGTAAGACCTTTTGAGCATATCCCGCCGAGCTTGCCAACATCGAAAAGCTCCGCATATTCCGTGCCGAAGCCGAATGTGCCGGAGGCGGCGATCACGGGGTTTTTAAGTTCGATTCCAAGCAGCTTAGTGCTTAACCTATCACTCATAGAATACCTCGTCGGCCAGGAACACGGGGCCATCCTTGCAAACGCGCTTCAGGCCGTATTTCGTCTGGCATACGCATGACAGGCACGCGCCAACGCCGCAGGCCATGTGCTTTTCCATAGCCACATACAGCGTGCGCCTGGCTTCGTGCGCCCTTTGCGCGGCGGCCTGCATCATGGGAATAGGGCCGCAGGAAAAATATGTGCAGTCGCGCTTAAAGTCAACGTCGTCGGTGATGAAGCCGCCAACATTTACGAGCGTGTTATCGGCTACGTCCGAAAAATAGTGCTTTAAAAACACCTTGTCCCTATACCCAAGATATGCGTATATTTTGGAGTTAGGGTGTTTTGCCCTGTGGTTTTTGGCCAAAAGGTGCAGCGGCGCTATGCCCATGCCGCCGCCTATGAGCGTGATGTCGCCCTCGACCTCAGGAAAGCCGTTGCCAAACGGGCCGTTTACGTCTATCTCCTGCCCGTCTACCAAGGCCGACATAAGCGCGGTTCCCTTGCCCACCAGCTTATAGCATACCGTGCTGCGGCGCGTCTGCTGATCAAAGTCAAACAGGCTTATGGGGCGTCCCAAGAGCGGCGAATTGACTCCGGGCATACGCAGCATAAGAAATTGACCGGGCCTGCCCGCAGCAACACTGTCCGGCGCGCCTGCAATGGTCATCATATAGCAATCGTTATTGAGCTTATGATTTTCCAGTATCAAAGCCATTGAAGAATATCCTTTCTCATGGTCACAGCGGCATCGAAAACATAATCCGCAAAATCGAGGCCGTCTGTTTTGCCCGTATAGGCGGTGAGGAGCGCGCGGGAATTATTTACAACGCCGCATATACCATTTTCAAAGAATTTCGCTATATCCTTGCCTGTGCCGCCCTGCGCGCCATAGCCGGGGATAAGGAAGAAGGTGTGCGGCATAAGCTTTTTTATCGTTTTAAACTGCTCGGGATATGTGCAGCCCGCAACCGCGCCTATTGCGCTAAAGCCGCTTTCGCCTATAAATTTTTCGCCCCAGGCCGAGGTGAGCGAAGCGGTTTTTTCATAAAGTTTCTCTCCGGAAGCAAGCTTTTGATCCTGAAAATCGACGCCGGACGGATTTGAGGTTTTTACGAGCACAAAAAGTCCTTTGTCTTTTAGGTATTCATAATATGGAGAAACGGCATCCTCACCCATAAATGCGTTTACGGTGATTATGATGTCCGTTTCAAAATCTCCTGAGAAATGCCCCAGTGCATATTGCTTTGCAGTTGATGAAATATCGCCGCGCTTAACGTCTGAAATAACTATGCCGCCCTTTTTTCGGGCGTAGGAAACGGTTTTCGCAAAAGCCTTCATTCCCTCAAGTCCCAACGCTTCATAACAGGCTATCTGAACCTTGAAGCACCCCGCAGTCTCATGCGTCGCGTCGATTATCCGGCGGTTGAACTCAAACACCTTGTCCCCAGTGGAAATATCCATATCGGCTATCGCCTTGGGGAGAAAGTCGAGCCTTGTGTCAAGCCCGACGCATACGGGACTTTTCTTTACGGCATTCGCGTAAAGCTTATCCATTATCATTTCCGTCACCTCCTATATATTTAAAAAGACACCAATGGCTAAAAACCTTGGTGCCGATACGCGCGATTTCCATATTCAGAGCGCGATCGGACTCGCTTGCTCTCAAGTGCAATCATTTTCAAACCGCACTTTTGTAAATGATACAGATTTTAATGCTTGCTGTCAACAGAATTGAATGAAAAAACACAAATATTTTATTCGCATAATTATTTGTAATAATATAGCTGGGATATAAAAAGGAACGCCGGGGGCGGCGTTCCTTGTGGGTGAAAAAAATCAAGACATAAGCTTAACGCCCGCGCTCGTGCCAAGGCGGGTGGCGCCCGCTTCTATCATGGCTATGGCGTCGTCCATGGAACGAATGCCGCCCGAGGCTTTAACGCCCATCTCAATTCCAACGGTCTTTCGCATGAGCATAACGTCCGCTATGGTAGCGCCGCCGGTTGAAAAGCCGGTGCTCGTTTTAACGAAATCCGCGCCCGCGTGCTTTGCGATAAGGCAAACCTTCACCTTTTCATCGTCGCTAAGGAGGCAGGCTTCGATTATCACCTTCAAAAGCGCTTTGCCGCTGGTTTCAGCGAGCACGGCTTTAATATCGCTTTCAACGGTTTCAAAATCGCCTTCCTTAACCGCGCCCACGTTTATCACCATATCCACTTCCTTCGCGCCAAGGCGCACGGCCTCGCGCGCTTCAAACGCCTTTGCGCTGGCTACCATAGCGCCGAGCGGGAAGCCCACCACGCAGCAGGGCGCGGTGTCCGTGCCGCTTAAAAGCTCCGCGACGTACGCGATTTGCGCCGTATTCACGCAAACGCTCGCGAAGTGATATTCCTTTGCCTCCTCGCACAGCTTCTTTATCTGTGCGCGGGTAGCGTCCGGCTTTAAGAGTGTGTGGTCGATAAATCTATTTAACTGCATGACTGTCTCCTTTATTTTTTATATGGAGTATTTTTTAGAGGAAGCCTTACGCGCTCCTCACCGTCTCGATTTTCATAGGCGAGCGCCACGGACGGCGCCGTTGGGATAGAGGCTATCTCGCCCACTCCCTTTGCGCCAAAGGCAAGATCATTTTTGCCGTGACCCACGAGCCGCACTACTATTTCCGGGGTAATATTTGAGCGGAAAAGGCCCAAAGTGCCGAATTTCGCCGTTGGACGGCCATTATCAAGAGGATAATCCTCCGTTAAGGCATAGCCAAGGCTCATTGTGACGCCGCCCTCTATCTGCCCCTCAAGCGCGCGCGGGTTGACCGCCTCGCCTATATCATGCACGGCTATCACCCGCTTTACTCTGCCCGCTTCATCAAGCTCGGTAAGGTGAGTGGCATAGCCATAGGCCACATGGCTCACGGGATTGGGCTTATCCGAATTCATGGGGTCTGTTGCGCCCGCAAACTCGCCGTGATACACCTCGCCCTCAAGCTGTCTTAGCGCGTTAACCGGCGATTTGCCTGTCTTTTCTATGGCGGCGCTTAGCAGCTTGGCCGCGCGCTTGGCGGCCTCGCCGGTGAACACGGTCTGGCGCGAGGCGGTGGTGTTGCCCGCGTCCGGCGCGTAGGCGGTGTCCGGCGCGTCGTATATGACAAGCTCGCGCGGGAGCGACGCCTCAGAGCATATCATTTGAAGCTGGACTGTGCCCATGCCCTGGCCTATGCACGCGGCGCTTGAGCGCACGTGCGCCTTGCCGCCGATTATCGCTATATCGCAGCGGCCAACGTCCGGTATGCCAACGCCAAGCCCCGCGTTCTTCATGGCGCACGCTATGCCAACGGACGGATTATTTTCATATTCGGCGCGCACGGCGTCGAGCGTTTCAACCAAAGCCGTTGACGCGTCGGCTATCTGGCCGTTTGGCAGCACCTGCCCCGGGCGTATGGCATTGCGATAGCGAATTTCAAAGGGCGATATGCCCACAAGCCTTGCAAGCTTATTCAAATTCATCTCGGTTGCAAAGCAGCTCTGCGTAACGCCAAAGCCGCGGAACGCGCCCGCAGGCGGATTATTTGTATAAACCGCCTTGCCTATTATATCCACATTTTGATAGTTATACGGCCCCGCCGCATGGGTGCACGCGCGCTGCAAAACAGGCCCGCCAAGGCTTGCGTAAGCGCCGGTATCGCTTATAAGCTCGGCCTTCATGCCTGTGAGTATGCCATTTTCATCGCAGGCGGTAGTAAATGTCATTTCCATTGCGTGACGCTTTGGGTGCACCAAAATGCTCTCCTTGCGGCTAAGGCGCACCTTTACGGGGCGCTTTAGCAGATATGCCGCGAGCGCCGCGTGGTGCTGCACGCTCATATCCTCCTTGCCGCCAAAGCCGCCGCCAACGAGCGCCGCCGTAACGCGCACTCCTTCAAGCTCCAGCCCAAGCATTGCCGCGCATTCCTTGCGGGTTTGATAAATGCCCTGATCGCCCGAAATTATGCGCACAGTATCATCTTCAATAAAGGCCACGGCGCACTCAGGCTCAAGAAAGGCATGCTCCGTGAACGGCGTTGAATAACGCGCCGTTACCTTATACTTGCTGTTTTTTATAGCTTCGTCCGCATCGCCGCGCTTTAGCCGCTGCACGGAAAGAATGTTGCCGCTTTCGTGAACGAGCGGCGCGCCCTCCGCCATTGCGGCCTCGGGCGAGGTGAGCGGCGCAAGCTCCTCATATTCAACCTTAACAAGGCTTTTCGCCCTTTCAAGCGTTTCCTCGTCCTTGGCAACCACAAGCGCCACCGAATCGCCCATATAGTGCGTTATTTTGCCAACGGGTATCAAAACGTCCCAATCCTGGGTGAGATGGCCTATTTTTTGTTTGCCGGGAATATCCTCGGCCAATATCACCGCGAGCACGCCCTTTTGCGCGCGCGCCTCGCGCGCGTCTATGCTGAGTACCCTCGCGCGCGGATACGCGCTGCGCACGGCTGACGCGAAAACCATATTATCTAAATAATAATCGTCCGCATACTTGGCCTCGCCCAGCGTCTTTGCCACGGCGTCCACCCTATGAACATTTTCGCCAACGAGCCACGGCGCTTCGTTTTTAGGCACGGGCGCGCCGCTTTTTATTAGCTCCGCCGCGAGCAAGATCGCCTTTTCTATCTTTTTATAGCCTGTGCAGCGGCAGATATTATTCTTTATCGCGTCGCGCACCTGTTCGCGCGTGGGCTCGGGGCATACGTCTATGAGGGCTTTTGCGCACATCACCATGCCTGGTATGCAAAAGCCGCACTGCACAGCGCCAGCTTCCGAGAAGGCATAAGCGTAAACGTCCTTCTCGCGCGGGGAAAGACCCTCCACTGTAACTACGCGCTTTCCGGCGAGCCTTTCCATGCGCTGCACGCACGCCTTTTGCGCCTTGCCGTCTATAA
>CAZZNN010000061.1:2960-10552 GCA_964655605.1 uncultured Oscillospiraceae bacterium | reverse complement strand
GTTCGCGCCCTGCGGATAGCAGTGCGACATGTGGGTGGTGACTATGGTGTTTGGCAGAGCGTGACTGACCTCGCGCACATCTTTATGCACCTTGGCCATGTTCGACCAGTTCACCGTGCATTCGAGCGTATCCGTGGTAACGCCGAAATCCATGAGCGTATCGCGCAGATAGGGGTCTGTAAAGCGGCCGTGCTCCCAGCTCTTGCACACATAGCCCGTGAGGCTCATGCCGCCAAAGCGCCTTGCTATGCGGCCGATATTCCTTGCGACATTATGTGAAAAACCTTTTTCACCATCGGTAAAGCCAAGGAAAAGGCAGCGCTGCATATCCTTATAGCCAAATTTATCCAGAAGCGGCGCGAGCGGGGTTTCGTCCACATTATAAAGATGGAGCATGAGGCTCGTTTCCTCCGGGTCTGAAAGCCTGAATACCGATGAAAAGCCCGCTTCGCACTGCATCATCTCGCGCGCGGCGGCCATTGCGGTTTCCCAGTCCTTAAAAATATAGCTGAAGCGCTTGCGATTTTGCGGCATATACCTAAACACCTTCAGCGTGACCTCGGTGAGCACGCCAAAGGCGCCCTCGCCGCCCATCATTATTTGATTGAGATTAGGGCCTGTCGCCTCGCGCGGATAATTGCTCGTAACTATATTCCCTATAGGCGTTGCGTAGCGCTGCGAGAGGACTATATCGGTTATGCAGCCGTAATAGGTGCTGTTTTGCCCCGCGCCGCGTGTGACGACCCAGCCGCCGACGCTGCTATATTCAAACGACTGCGGAAAATGCCCGCAGGTATACGCGCGCTTCGCGCCAAAGCGGCTGACGGCGTCGTTGAGCGCGCCCTCAAGCTGCGGGCCGGACATGCCCGCCTGCACGGTGATGGTTTGGTCAACCTCGTTAAACGCTATGACCTTATTGAAGCGCCTGCGCATATCGAGCGAAACGCCGCCCTTCGTTGGCTCAACGCCTCGCGTTACGCTGCTGCCGCCGCCATATACATAAAGCGGGATATTATTCTCGGTGCAATAGGCCACGAGCTTTTCCACCTGCTCAGCGGTATCTGGGTAAACGACCGCGTCCGGCAGAGAATCTATCTTGCGCTGGCGCAGGCGAAGCGCGTCGTAGCCGGTTTTGCCATAGGCCACGGCGAGCCTGTCGTAATCCTCAAGCGACACGAAATCAGCGCCGACTATTTGCCTGAAAGCGGCGATGTGCTTTTCATCAAGCTTACATGGCGCGTCAAGCTTCACCTCGTCCATGCCGGTATCGCCCGCATAGGAGGCAAAATCCTTGTCGGTCAGCTGAAACTTTTCCTTCATCATGCGGTAGAGCGATTCTTTGGGATATTTTACAAAATCCGGATCGCCCCAGCGGAAGATTGAACGGTAGCTTTTTTCCGGCGCGCGGCTTTTTATCCACGCGGGTTCAAAATCTTTGTATGGCTTAGTCATTTTCTTCTCACTTTCCCACTATTTGCATCTGCTTCATTTTTTTATACAACGGCTCAAGCCTTGGATATATGCTGCAATACATGTCAAACAGCTTCATATAAAGCTCGTGCTCGCCCTTTTGCGGCGTGAAGGTGTCGCGGATATGCACCATTTTATCGGCGGCCTCGTTGTAATCCTTATATATGCCCTTGGCCACGAACGCCGCCATAGACGCGCCAAGGCCGCTCGCCTCATGAGTTTGTATACGCTTGACGGGAAGGCCGAACATATCCGCCGTTATCTGGCAGATTTCTGAGCTCTGCGAGCCGCCGCCAGCCACAAAAAGAGTGTCTATCTTGTAGCCGGAGCGTTTTTGCATTTTATACATGCCCTCCATGAGCGCAAAGCCCAGCCCTTCTATTATGGCGCGATATATGTGTACGCGGGTGTGAACGTCGCTAAAGCCGATAACGGCGCCCTTGGCTTCGGGAGTGAGCAGGCCGGGACTCCAAAAAGGCTGAACCATAAGCCCGTCGCAACCGGCAGGAATTTCCTTTAGATGCCTGTTTAAAAGCTGCTCGGCGCTTTCGCCCGTGAGCTTGGCTTCCTCGCATTCCTTCTGCGCAAACTCCTTTTTGAACCATGATATTAGCCAATAGCCCCTATAAATCTGTATTTCCGGATTATACATATCGTTTGGCACGGCGGGATAGGCGGGCATGAACTGCTGCGGCTCTATATAATCGTGCGTGGCAAACTGTATTGTTGCGGTGGTGCCAAAGGAGAGGGCCGCCTTATTGGTGCTCGTGACCGATAAGCCAAGCGTTTCGCAGGCTTTATCCGAGCCTGTGGCTATGAGCTCAAGTCCCTCCGGTATTTTGGTAAGCGCTGCCGCTTCCTTTGTTATGCGGCCTATGGTCTCGCCTGAGAGCACAAGGTCGCACAGCTTTTCATTTGGTACGTCGCACACGCAGCGCGTAAGCGCGCCCTTGCCCTGCCACTCGCGCTTTTTATAATCAAATGGCAGATGGCCTATCATATTGGCGGCTGAATCGGCCAGCTTTCCTGTGAGCTTATAATTTAAGTAGGTAGGCACAAAAACGATTTTCTTTGTCTTTTTCCATATCTCAGGCTGATTCTCAATTATCCAGTTCACCATCGCCTGACGGTACTGCGATTTTATCACGTTATCCATATTGATAAGCTTCACGAGCGTTTTGACCGCGAAATTTATCTTGTCGTCATTCTTGGCGCGGCGCTGATCCAGCCAAATTATGATGTTTCTAAGCGGCTTTAGGTTTTCATCGAGGCAAACTATGGAATCGCGCATGGACGTGAGCGTAACGCCTATCACGCGGTCATAGAGCGCGCCGTGCTCCTCATAAAGCCTATTTGTGGCTTCGCAGAGCATTTCAAAATAAAATTCCGGTTCCTGCTCCGTCCAACCCGGTTCGGGGGAAAAATAGGCTCTGTCGTACTTGCGCTGCACGAAGCCCTCTATTTCGCCTCTTTGATTCATGAGCATGGCGCGAAGGCTCTGTGTGCCTACGTCTATTGTTAATACGAGCGGGTCGGTCATTTTGCTGCCTCCTTTAAAATATCGCTTGTGGCTATAATATCCGAATCAAAGCCGCACACGTTTTTGATTATAATGTCGCCGCGAACGACGGGCTTTTCTATATATACGCTGTTTATCTCCTTCATGACGTCCAGCATGCGCTCCTTTGGCACCTCGCGCGACGTTCTTACGGGAAGCACCGGCGCGCTTTTATACGCCGTTTTCACCGTTGAACATACTGTGCGCATGGGGCAGGTGAGCTCTTTTTTAGCATAATCCGCGCCGCGCTTGCACTTATTGCCGCTCACGCTTATCTCCCCGCCACAAAGCTCCGCCTCAAGCGCGCAGCCGTTAGGACAAACTATGCAGATGAGCTTTTTAATCATTGCCTTCACCTCCAAGCGCATATTGGGCGGCGTTTCTTCCAGCGCTCTCGCCGCTGTCGGACACATAGTCCACCAAATCGTACACATGCTGACTGTTGCCGCAGGTGAATACGCCGCTTACGCTCGTCATCTGCCTATCGTCATAAACAGGGCCGCGAGTGGCGGCGTCTATGCTCGCGCCAAGCTTTTGGGCAAGCTCATTCTCCGGTATAAGGCCGACGGAGAGTATGAGCGCGTCGCACTCGATGATCTCCTCAGTCCCATCAATAGGCGTTAAATCCTCCCCTACCTTTGCCACCTCAACGGCGCTTAGCCGTTCATCACCTATAATGCGTGTGACGGTGTGCGAAAGATGGAGCGGAATATCAAAATCGTTTAGGCACTGCTCAATATTGCGCCAAAGCCCGGAGGGTTTTGGCATGACCTCATATACGCCCAACACCTTTGCGCCCTCAAGCGTGAGCCGCCTTGCCATGATAAGCCCTATATCGCCGCTGCCAAGTATTACGCAGCGCTTCGTGGGCATTAATCCAAGCAAATTAACAAGATGCTGTGCCGTGCCCGCCGTGAATACTCCCGCCGGACGCGTGCCGTGGATAAACACCTGCTTTGCCGTGCGCTCGCGGCAGCCCGTTGCGAGTATGAGCGTTTTTGTTTTTATTTCGCTCACGCCCTCGCGCGAGACGAGCGATAAGCTCACGCCTTCAGGCTCCTTTTTAAGCTCCGTAACAAACGTCTCCGTGAGCGCTAGAATATTGAGCGCGTTAAGCTCGTCAATAAACCTTTGCGCATATTCGGGGCCGGAGAGCTTTTCATTGAAGCGAATAAGGCCGAAGCCATCGTGTATGCATTGCTTTAAAATGCCGCCAAGCCGCTTTTCACGCTCTATGAGCACGGTTTTCGCGCCGCTCTTTTTTGCGCTTATCGCGGCGGCGAGTCCTGCGGGGCCGCCGCCTATCACGGCAACGTCGTAAAATTCAGTTTTCATTTGGCGCGCCGCCCTTTCTAAGCTCTCCTACGGCTATATAAGCGCCCAAAGAGCTTTTTTTCACTTTTTCCAATGGAATATTTTCATGCTCCGCGATTATCTGCATAACGAGCGGCGAACAGAAGCCGCCCTGACATCTGCCCATGCCGGGACGCACGCGCTTTTTTACGCCGTCGAGCGTAGGGACGCTGATTGGCGAATTTAACGCGTCTATTATCTCGCCCTTGCTCACTTCCTCGCAGCGGCACACTATTACGCCGTAATCAGGATTTTTTGCTATAAAGCTTGCGCGCTCCTCCAAGCTCATTTCCCGCAATGTTGGAATTGGCTTTCTCACGGGGTCAAAGGCTTCGTTTTTCGGCGCTCCGCCAAGCATATCTACGACCCGCTCCGCCACGTCCACGGCAAAGGCGGGCGCTGCGGTGAGTCCTGGCGACTGTATGCCGGCGCAATGGAAAATATTCTCCGTGCGCCTGCCCTTTTCAAGTATAAAATCCTCCTCGAAGGTGGGGGCGCGCACGCCTGTGAAATAGGTTATAATATCGCGCTTTGAAAGCGAGGGCATTGTTTTTACCTGCTTGCCGAATACACTTTTGATGCTCTCAGGGTGCGTCGCCACATTTTCGCGTTCAAATGTTTCAACGGCGTCGGGACCGACGAGCAGGTTATCGTGCGCCGTATGCACTATGCCGCCGCCCTTGGTGTGCTTTTCCTTTAGCTTTATCTCTTTTATCGAGGCTATTACATCGAGCTTTTCGCCCGCTTTTTTATCGAGTATGGAATTTGTGCCGCGGCGCGGATGTATCGAGAAAAACCTATCCCCCGCCATTTGCGCCACAACATCCGCAAAGGCGCCCGCCGCGTTTATAACGAGCTTTGGATATACTCGGCCGCGATTTGTATGCACGCAGGTTATCAGCCCGTTTTCAACGTCCATTTTGCTAACCGCCGTGTTGAGCGAAACCCGCGCGCCGTTCTTTACGGCGTTCTCGGCGTAAGCTATGGTGAGCCCGTAAGGGCAGACGCTCCCCGCCGACGGATTATACATGGCGCAGGCAAATTTGGGATTTAGCACAGGCACTTTTTTTCTAAGCTTTCTGCCGCCCACCACGCGCACGTCGCTCACGCCGTCAAAAAAACGGCGTTTGAGCGCGTAGGCAAGCATTGCGGGCGCGAGATACCATTGAGTTAAGCCAACATATTGGCCCACGCGTTTAAATGGAACGCCCAGCTCCTTGCACGTTTTATCATACATGGCGTTGCCAAGGAGCACATAATGCTGCTTTAGCGTGCCCTTGCCCAAGTCTATGCCCGGATGCACCTCACCGTCGTTTCTGCCGGAGGCGTGCATGGCTACGTCCGGCTCCTTATCTAAAAGCAGCACCTTGAGCTTCCATTTGGTAAGCTCGCGGGCGACGCTCGCGCCGGTTATGCCGCCGCCTATTATTAAAACGTCCGGCGCGGCGCCCTCAAGCGCCTCGTCATTGAACTCCGGCATGCGCATGGGCGGCATTTCGATATTTAGCTTTATATCGTTTACAACGTGCTTATTTCTGTCGCGCTGCACAGCCGCCTGACACGCAAAAACAATATCCTCCCAAGAGTCAAGCTCGCCTGAAAGGATAATGCTCTCGCCGTCGTCACGGGCGCTGACAGCGTCATTATAGAGCTTGCCAAGCTTTTTATTAAGCTTATTTACATTCAAGTTAATGCCTCCAATAATTCTTTGACCTCGCTCATGCCGGGCACTGAGGATAGACCTCCGCGCCGCGTAACGGATATTCCCGCCGCCGCGCACGCGAAGCGGCATATAGCCTGAAGCTCCGCGTCATTTAGCTCGCACGGCGCTTTTTCGCTCGAAAGCACGCCATATATTGCGCTGCCAAAGAAAATGTCGCCCGCCCCGGTGGTATCCGCAACCGGCATATCCGGCTTTATCGCTTTAGCGCGGCCAACTGCATTTTTGTTTTTATATATGCAGCCATCGCCGCCAAGCGTTACGAACACGAGCTTTGCGCCATATTCGTTTACGAGCAGCTCCGCCGCGTCCAAGGGCGATTTTTCAAAAAGAAAGCGCGCTTCCTCATCGCTCAATTTGATTATATCGGCGTTTTTCATGCCATAGAGCATTTCACGTTTTGCGTTTATAAGGTCTTGCCAGAGCGGCGCGCGAAGATTGGGGTCGAAGGATATGAGCTTGCCGCAGCTTTTTGCATACTCAACGGCTTTTTTCGTAGCGCCGCGCGCGGGCTCATCAGTAAGCGAAAGCGAGCCGAAGTGCAAAAGCCTCGCTTGCGCTATCATGGCCTTTACTTCGTCAGTAAAGCGCACGCGGGTATCCGCGCCGGGCTTTCTTGCGAAGGAAAAGCTGCGCTCGCCATTTTTATCTATATTCACAAAGGCAAGCGTAGTAAAAGCGTCCGCGTCGCGCGTGACGCCACGGACTGATATTCCAGCCCTTTTTAACGCGTCTGTGAGCAGCGCGCCGAAGCTATCCTCGCCAACATTGGCTATCATGGCGGTTTGCATATTAAATGAGGCCAGCGCGGAAAGAAAATTCGCCGGCGCGCCGCCGGGATTTGATTCCATTATTGGAAAACCCGCGTCGTTTACGCCAACTGAGGCAATATCCGCCAAAAGCTCGCCTATTGCTATCACGTCGAACATGGCTTCACCTCGCGGACGGATATTCGGTGCAAAGGAGCCTGTAGGGCGCTTCGTCCTCGTCTATTTTAGGGAAGCGTCCCATTGCTTCATAAAATCTATTATCGGTGTTATCATCGTTGCACTGGCTCACCTCGCCTATGAGCACGGGGCCCGTGCCCTTTTTCGCCCAGAACGCGTGATACATGCGCGGCGTTAATGTGACGCTCTGACCTGGCAGCAGTTCAAGGCAGGTCCCGGCGGGAATTTTGAGCTTCACGCCATCGGACACCACTTCAACCTCGCCCGTTTTATCAAGCGACTCGTCGTCAAGCGCGTTATATAGCTGCATTATCATAACTCCGCCGCCGCGATTTATTATATCCTCCATTTTATTCCAGTGGAAATGCATGGGGCATACCTGCTCTTCTTGACTTATAAGCAGCTTTTCGGCATAAGGCTTTTTATATTTTTTATTGTTTTGATTGCCGTTTCTTATCGTTACGAGCACAAGGCCCACCTTATCGAACTCGTTTAGGCCGTAATCGGTTATATCCCAGCCAAGCATATTGTCGCGTATCTCATC
>CAZZNN010000061.1:0-2950 GCA_964655605.1 uncultured Oscillospiraceae bacterium | reverse complement strand
CCAATCGGACGGCGTCCATGAGGCGAATGGCGGCAGGGCAAAGGAAAACTTGGCTATGAATTTTTCCGCGTCTTTGATTATGGAATTGATTTGCGATCTTTTCATAAAGCCCCCTATAACTTAGCTAGTTTTGATAACAAGATTATACAGCACCTCATGCCGAAATACCAGTATTACGGTCGAATAATCCACAGAAACGCAAAAATAATGAAATAATCCCCTGCGCGCCGCCTTGAGGGCTTGTCTTGAAAAAAGTAATGTGGTAAAATAACTCGATAAGTTTCGTGATTTAATTGTTTGGAGGTATATCTTATATGTTAATGGCTGGTGATTTCAGAAAAGGCGTAACCGTGGAAATAGACGGCAACGTTTGGTCCATAGCGGACTTTCAGCATGTTAAGCCCGGCAAGGGCGCCGCGTTCGTGCGCACAACTCTGAAAAACGTTATGACCGGCGCGGTGCTTGAGCGCACCTTCAGCCCGACTGACAAATATCCCCGCGCTCATATTGAAACAAAGGAAATGCAATATCTATACAACGACGGCGAGCTTTACTACTTCATGGATACCGAATCCTTCGAGCAGCTCCCGCTCAATCACAGTGAGGTTGAGGACTCCATAGATTTCATTACCGAGAACATGAACGTGAACATTCGCTTCTACAAGGGCAAGGCATTCTCGGTTGAGGCGCCCAACTTCGTTGAACTCACCGTTACCGAAACTGAACCCGGCTTCAAGGGCGACACCGCTACCGGCACAATGAAGCCCGCCGTGCTTGAAACAGGCTACAAGATAAACGTTCCCCTATTTGTAAACGAAGGCGATAAAATAAGGGTCGATACTCGCACCGGCGATTACATGTCGCGCATATAACAAACTAATAAGGAGGCAATTATGGGTTACACGAGAGAAAAGGTTGCATATCTTCGCGGTATGGCGGAGGGAATGGAGCTCAAGGCCGAAGGGCGCGATAAGCTATTGCTCGCAATGATAAACGCGCTTGAGGACATGGCCTCCTGCATCGACGAAAACAGCGAATCCATAGTGGAAATGGACGATTCGCTCGACGATGTTTATGACGAGATAGACGACTTAAACGAGACCGTAGACGCCATGCTCGGCATTGACGACGACGATGACGATGACGATGATTATGAAGACGACGACGATTTTGTTGAGCTCACCTGCCCTCACTGCGGCGAGACCGTGGTATTCGATCAGGAAATGATGGAATCCGAGGATGAGCTTATTTGCCCCAAGTGCAACAAGACCATAGTGGATTTTGAGGCTGAGGACTAAGGGCAAAACAGCGGCATAAGCGCCGCAAAATACGCAAAAGAATGGCGGTCAAGCTTAACTTGGCCGCCATTTATTATTTCTCCGCTATCACCTTTTCTGCAAACGTGTTATCCACAAGCTTTGAAAAATCCGCGCGCGCCGCGAGCTCCCCCGCGCTTTCCATAATATCCTGCAAACGGTTGAACGCGGCTTCGCTCATAACCGGCGTATCCGTCCACGCGTCTATGGCGCGATAGCTATTGGCCACTATTTTGAGCGTTTCTATATCCGAATCCGGAAAAAATGGCTGCATGGCCTTGGCAAGCTCCTCGTCCGAAGCCGATTTAACATATTCCTGCCCTTTTGATATGGCTCTTACAAACGAGCAAACGAACTCCGGGTCATTTTGAGTCATGCTTTTTGATACCATGAAGGCCGTATATGGCACCTCGCCCGAATCCTGACCTACGCTCGCTACTATATGGCCTTTATCAAGATTATCAAAAAGCGTGGCGGTAGGCTCAAACAAGGTTACATAATCGCCCGTGCCGCCCTCGAAGGCGCCGCCCATAAGATTAAACTGAACGTTGTCTATAACGGTGACGTCGGCTCCGGGAGTAAGGCCGTGCTGCTTTAGCACATAGCACAGCGTCATATACGGCATGCCGCCGGGTCTGCCGCCAATAACGGATTTGCCCTTTAGCTTTGACCATTCAAACGCCGAGTCCTCCTCGCGGCCAACGAGGAAGGAGCCATCGCGCTTTGTGAGCTGCGCAACTATTACAGGGTGATCCTCTTTGCCCTGATTGGCAACATATACAACCGTTTCAGGACCCATCAGAGCAACCTGAGCGTCGCCTGAAAGCAGCGCGGTCATGCTCTTATCGCTGCCTCCTCCGGTGACAATTTCGATTTCCAGACCCTCATTGGCAAAAAAACCCTTGCTCACCGCTATATAAAGCGGCGCGTAAAACACCGAGCGCGTTACCTCGTTTAACACAACCTGTCTTAGCTCCGTTTGCTTCTCACAGCCGACAGCAATTATTGCCGACAGCACAAATAGAAGCGTAAACAAAAGCGCCATAACTTTTTTCATAGCATCCTCCAATTTATCAAGGCTGCTTTATAGTTATGCCGCTAAAGCCGATTTGTGCTAAAAAAGCTCTATTTATCGTCCGTAAACGGTTCTTTTTTTGAAAAAACCTGAAGCTTGGCGTAATGCACAAGCGCAATTATCGCAAGCGCTATAGCTATCCAAAAGAGCACAAGATGCCACGAGCCTATCTCGGGGATAAAATTGCGCGCAAGCGTGACGAATACGCTCGCCGTAAAAACGCCGGCCGCGGATTTGCCGAACCAATCAGAATAAACCACGATTTTTTTGCGGAAGAGTATCATTCCGCCGAGTATCATGATTATTTCCTTGCCAAATATGATGGCGAGCATATAAAATGGTATCCAGCCCTTTGTATAGAAGCAAAAGATGGCGCTGAGGAGCATGAGCTTATCCGCAAGCGGGTCTAGCACCTTGCCTATATCGCTTATCCAGTTATTGCGGCGGGCAAGATAGCCGTCAAGAAGATCGGTAAGGAAGGCGACGGCATAGGTAACAAGGCATGCTACATACTGGGCGTTTACAAAAAAATATATGAATACGCCGACCATAAGCAGCC
>CAZZNN010000060.1:0-10561 GCA_964655605.1 uncultured Oscillospiraceae bacterium | reverse complement strand
CGTATGGTATCAAAATTTCGGAGGTAGACATCATTTGGGGCAACTCGGGCCATGTGGAGACGGTAGCGCTGCTTTCAAGAGAATAAAAACTCTCAGTTTATAACAAAAATTAAGGAGGAGTTTTCTATGCTTTCAATCAATGGTCAACGCTTGGTGAAACGAATACAATCGCTTGGAGAAATAGGCATTGATAACGATGGAAAGAGAACGAGGCTGGCCGCTTCCGACGCGGATAAGGCGGGGAGGGACGCCCTTGTTAGCTGGCTCAAGGACGCCGAGCTCGAGGTTGTGACGGACAGAATAGGAAATGTGTTTGGTATATGGCAAACGCCTGAAAATAAGGGAGAAGCCCCGCTTATGCTCGGCTCGCATATAGACACCGTAATAAACGCGGGCAAGTATGATGGCTGCTATGGCGTTATTGCGGGAGTAGAAGTGATAAAGACTATGCAGGAGGCCGGGTGCAAACCCAAAAGACCGATAGCGGTCGTCGCGTTTACAAATGAAGAAGGGGTAAGATACGCGCCTGATATGCTTGGCTCGCTTGTATACGTGGGCGGATTGGACGTTGACAAGGCGCTTGCCGCCGTTGGAACCGACGGCGCAATACTTGGAGAAGAACTAAAACGTATAGGCTATGAGGGCACGGTGGAACCGGGGTTTATCAAGCCCTGCGCATTTGTCGAGCTGCATATAGAGCAAGGCCCCATACTTGATACGCAAGGCATATCAATTGGCGCTGTTGAAAATTTACAGGGGATTTCGTGGCAGCGGGTCACAATAGAAGGCGTAGCTAATCATGCAGGCACAACTCCCACAGCTATGCGCGCTGACGCGGGGCTTGCCGCCGCAAAGGTCAATATTTTCCTTCGCAAACGCTGTGAATGCGCTGAGAGCAATACGGTTGCAACCATCGGCTGCATTGAATTTGAGCCTAACGCCATAAACGTTATTCCTTCAAAGGCGACGTTCACTGTGGATATAAGAAACCCAAATGAAGCCAAACTAAAAGAAGAAGAGCGGGCGCTTGATGCGTATCTAAACGAGTTGGAGAGCACTCAAAGGGTTAAGATAAAAACCGAGCGGCTCGTGCGATTTGAACCGGTCAATTTCGATGAGAATATTGTTGCATTGGTGGAAAAAGCCGCTTCCGGCCGGAAGATCACGCATAGAAGAATCACCTCCGGCGCGGGGCAGGACGCGCAGATGATGGCGAGAATTTGCCCTACAGCTATGATTTTCGTGCCTAGCGTAAACGGCATAAGCCATAGTCCAAAAGAGTTTACACCGGATATTGCGCTTGTTGAGGGAGCAAATGTGCTCCTTGACGTGGCAGCCGAACTTTCAAAATAGGCGAAATAAAGCGGGATAACGGCAATCGGAGCAATATGAACCGAAATATTGGAATGTGAAATCTTGCACAGTATATTGACAACAATGCCAAAATGGCACAATATATTGTATGTCAGTTTATTTGAAACGAGGTATTGTGATGTTGCAGCTGCCAAAAAACGCGTTGACGGTGCTCGAGCGCAGATATTTAAGCAAAGATGAAAACGGCAATATAAACGAAACGCCGGAGGATATGTTCAAGCGCGTAGCCTACGCCATAGCAAAGGGTGATTCGCATTTTTCGCCAAACGCGGACGTCAATAAAACGGCGGATGAATTTTATGAGATTATATCCGAATTGCGCTTTATGCCAAACTCGCCTACGCTTATGAACGCGGGCAAGCCTTTGGGTCAGCTTTCGGCGTGCTTTGTGCTGCCGGTTTCAGATTCCATGACGGATATTTTCGACGCCGTTAAGAATGCTGCGCTCATACATCAAAGCGGCGGAGGCACGGGCTTTTCATTCACAAGGCTTCGTCCTGCGGGCGCCACCGTGCGCTCGACCGGCGGCGTGGCTTCAGGCCCCGTCAGCTTTATGCGCGTTTTTAACGCCGCCACGGAAGCCGTAAAGCAGGGTGGAACAAGGCGCGGAGCAAATATGGGAATACTGCGCGTGGATCACCCGGATATACTCGATTTCATTGCATGCAAAAGTACAAACGGGGAAATAACCAATTTCAATATAAGCGTTGGCCTGACGGAAAACTTCATGCGTGCTGTGGAGCAGGATAACGATTACGATCTCATTGACCCGCGTGATAAGCACGCCGTCGGCAAGCTCAATGCGCGCAAGGTATTCGACCTGATTGTTAATATGGCTTGGACGAATGGCGAGCCTGGCATAATATTCCTTGATAGAATGAATAGGGATAACACGGTGCCTACTGCCGGTGAGATCGAATCGACCAACCCGTGCGGCGAGCAGCCGCTGCTTCCTTATGAAAGCTGCAATTTGGGTTCTATAAATCTTGTCAAGATGCTTAAAAACGAGGCGGACGGCAAATACTCAATAGACTACGACCTGCTTGGAAATACCGTTGACACGGCTGTGCATTTTCTTGATAACGTAATAGAGGTGAATAAATATCCCCTGCCAATGATAGAAAAGCGCACGCATGAAACAAGGAAGATCGGCCTTGGCATCATGGGCTTTGCAGATGTGCTCTTTAGGCTTAATATCGCCTATAATTCAGAAGAAGGCATAGCTATGGCAAACGATGTGATGAGCTTTATCAATAAGCGCGCGCACGAGGCCTCAATAGAGCTTGCAAAGCAGCGCGGCACATTTCCGCTGTATGAAGAAAGCACGCTCGCAAAGGCCGGTCAGCCGTATCGAAACGCCACATGCACCACCATTGCGCCAACAGGGACGATTTCTATTATATGCGGCGCGTCAAGCGGCATAGAGCCGTTGTTTGCGTTGTCGTTCGTGCGTAACGTAATGGATAACGATGAGTTGCCGCAGGTTGACCCATATTTTGAAGAAATAGCAAAAAAAGAGGGCTTTTATTCGGAAGATATAATGCGCCGCATAGCAAAAGAGGGCACGCTTGCGCATATTCAGGAGGTCCCCGAGCATATAAAGCGCGTGTTCGTTACCGCGCATGATATTTCGCCAAAATATCATATACGCATGCAGTCGGCATTCCAGAGGCATACTGATAACGCGGTTTCAAAGACCGTCAACTTTAAAAACGACGCTACAAAGGAAGATGTAGCCGAGGTATTTACGCTTGCGTATAAGCTTGGGTGCAAGGGCGTTACAATATATAGAGACGGCAGCCGCGCGGGGCAGGTGCTTTATGTCGGTAACAAAAAAGAAGAAAAGAGCGGCACGATAACGCCGCGTGCAAGGCCAGAGGTGACTCGCGGCATCACCGAAAAGGTGGTAATAGGCTGCGGGAATCTTTATGTAACCGTGAATTATGACGATCAAGGTATATGCGAGGTGTTCGCGAATCTTGGCCGTGCGGGCGGGTGCCCAAGCCAAAGCGAGGCCGCGAGCCGTTTGATTTCAACAGCGCTGCGTTCAGGCATGGACGTGAACATACTTATCGAGCAGCTAAAGGGGATAAGATGTCATTCAACATTAAGGCAGAGAGCTACGAACAAGAATATCAAAGTGCTCTCTTGTCCGGACGCGATAGGTAAGGTGCTTGAAAAAGTGGCTAAGCTTTTGCAGGAGGAAAAGGATGGCGTTATGGCAAGCCCTGCAAAGAGCTTGCCCGCAAAGATACCCGCCATTGCCGCCGAGGACGATAGCGAGGAGCTGCATATTATTGCCGAGGACGAGCTTGATTTGGCGCTCTGTCCCGAGTGCGGGGGAAAGCTGGAGCATGAGGGCGGCTGTGTGATATGCCGTACCTGCGGATACAGCAAATGCGGCTGAGCGCTCGCAACAGCTTGACGATTTGTTATCAAAAAATGTTTACAAGTGAGCTTAGTACTGTTAAAATAAGAGTTGGTGCTATATCGCCAGCAGGCGTTTTATCACATATAAATAAATACATCACCGTGAGGGGGACTAATTCCAAATGAAAGATTACACCGCAGCAAACATTCGCAACGTCGGCATTTTCGGACATGGCGGCGAAGGTAAAACGACTCTTACAGAAGCCATGCTTTTCAATGCCGGGCTTACCGAGCGTTTAGGTAAAGTTGAAAATGGAACCACCACGACAGACTTCGATCCCGAAGAAACCAAGCGCATGATCTCAATCAATGCAGCGCTTGCGCCCTTGGAGTGGAAGGACGTTAAGGTAAATGTGATTGACGCTCCGGGTTTCTTCGACTTTTACGGTGAAGTTTCCGCCGCAATGGCGCTTGCCGATTCCGCGGTTATAGTGGTCGGTGCGGTATCCGGGCCTGTGGTTGGCGCGGAAAAAGCCATGGATATGTGCAAAAAAAGCGGCAAGGCTCGTATGATGGTTGTAAACCAGATGGATAGAGAAAATGCGAACTTTGATAAGGTCATGGACGAAATCAACGCAAAGTTCGGCCCGTCCGTCGTCCCCATACAGCTTCCTATAATGGATAAGGGCGCTTTCGTGGGTTATGTGGACGTGGTTCACATGTGTGCAAAGCTCTTTGACGCAAAGGGCGATAAGGAAACTCCGATCCCGGCCAGTCTCAACGATAAAGCGCAGCATTTCTATGAGGCGCTTACCGAGGCCGCCGCCGAATCGGACGAAGCGCTGATGGAGAAATTCTTTGAAGAAGGCGCGCTGAGCAAGGAAGAAATGATAAACGGCCTTAACACCGGCATAAAGCAGGGCAGCATAACTCCCGTTTGCGTATGCGCCGCACAGCCCAATATTGGCGTTGCTACATTGCTTGACAACATAGTAACATATATGCCATCGGCTGACGCCGCTCGTATTCCTTCTGCGGTGAATTCCAAGACCGGCGAAGCGACAGAAGTAAAGTCCGGCGATAAATTCTCCGCTCAGGTGGTAAAAACGGTCGTTGATCAGTTTGGCAAATATTCTATAATCAAGGTTTACAGCGGCGCTCTTACCTCAGACCTTGCGCCCTACAACAGCGTGAGCGAAAAGAGTGAAAAGCCCGGCACGCTTTATATCATGCGTGGCAAGAAAACAATACAGACCGACAAGCTTATCGCGGGCGACATAGGCGCGCTTGCAAAGCTTCAGTTCACCAATACCAACGACACGCTTTGCGACGCTTCCGCGCCGGTGAAGTTTGCGCCGATAGATTTCCCGCAGCCGTGCATAGGCTTAGCCGTAACGGCCAAGAAGCAGGGCGAGGAAGAAAAGGTGTTCTCTGGGCTCAATAAGCTTCTTGAAGAAGATCCCACGGTAATGATAGAGAAAAATGTTGAAACCGGCGACGTGCTGCTGTGCGGTCTTGGCGAGGTGCATATCGACGTTGTATGCGCAAAGCTCAAGAATAAGACCGGCGTTGAAGCGCAGGTTCAAGACCCCAAGATAGCATACAGGGAGACCATTAGGGCTACCGCAGAGGCCGAAGGTAAGCACAAAAAGCAGACTGGCGGTTCAGGCCAGTTCGGCGTTGTCAACATGCGCTTTGAACCTTTGACAAGCGGCGAGGACTTTGAATTCGTGAACGCCATAGTGGGTGGCGTTGTTCCTAAGGAATACATACCCGCAGTTGAAAAGGGCACGCGCGAAGCCATGAAGCGCGGCGTATTGGCCGGTTATCCCATGACGGGCGTAAAGGCGACGCTGTATTTCGGCAAATACCATCCCGTCGATTCCAAGGAAGTGGCGTTCAAATCCGCCGCCCGCCTTGCATACAAGGAAGCCTGCGCTCATGCGAGCCCCGCGCTCATCGAGCCAATCTACAGATACGATATTTTGGTTCCCAGCGAATACATGGGCGATGTTATAGGCGATCTCAACCGCAGACGCGGCCGCGTCCTTGGCATGAATCCCTGCGACGGCGGCACAGAAGTGGTTGCGGAAGTCCCGCAGTCCGAAATGTTCAAATATGCGACTGACCTTCGTTCCATGACTCAGGCTCGCGGCTCGTTCAAGAGCGAGTTTGTAAGGTATGAGGACGTGCCTGCGCTTGAAGCAAAGAAGATAATCGAGCAGGCCAAGAAGGACGAGGAAGAAGAAGAATAATTCTTTCGAGAAAAGAAGGCTGTCGCCGGGTTGTGGTGACAGCCTTTAATTATTCGTTCACTTGAATATTGGCATGATTAAGATATAATGATTTTGATGATTGAATAAATTTTTGGAGGTTTATAATATGACAGGGTTCTTTGAAGCATTGGGAAAATTCACCTCTCAAGCGACGATTTGGGTATATCTTTTTATTTTCTTTGGGAAAATAATCGAAGTGACATTTTGCACGCTTAGAATAGTGCTAATAAATCGTGGGGAACGCGTGATCGGCAGCATTTTGGCGCTTATTGAGGTAACGCTGTGGCTCGTGATAGCGGGCTCGGTATTATCCGACTATCAATCGGATCCGCTAAAAATGCTTGCCTATGCGGCGGCGTATGCGCTTGGTACGTTCACAGGAAGCTGGCTTGAAGAAAGGCTTGCGTTTGGCCTTTGCTCAATTCAAACGGTTGTAATGGAGCAGGAAGCGTGCAAGGCGATAGCCGATAAGCTGCGCTCAAAGGGTTTTGGCGTAACCGAGCTTGAGGTTCAGGGCAGAGCCGATCAAAACCATTATATGCTGATAACTACGCTAAAACGTAAGCTTGCAGATGAGGCTATTTCCGTGATACAGAGCGTTACACCCAAGGCTGTGATTACAGTGAGCGATGTAAAGACGCAGAAGGGCGGATATTTGAGGAGCGCGGCGTCTCGCAGAAAAAGAATATCAAAATAAAAAATCACCGGCAAGCCGGCGATGAAATGCGGTAATCGGGCTTCGCTTAGCGGAGCCTGATTATTTTAGCAGCTTTAGTGAAACCGTAAGACTCCACAATGTTGCAATGCCGTCCATAAGAAGCGCTACGCCTGATATTATCGTTGCAGCGTTTATTGCGATAAACGGATTGAAAAGAAGCACAATGCCTATGCAAAGCATAACAAGCGAGGCTATGAGCGCAATGAGCCACTTACTATCGCCCAAGCGCTTTATATCTAGCGCGAGCTGCAATTTGAGTATGCTGTTGGCGACGACTGCGACGCCAACAAGTATGCCAAACCCGGCGGCTATCGCGTTGGCTCTGAATATGAGCAGCAATCCGGCTATTGTAAGCGCAATGCCGAGCGCTACGCCTATCCCAAAGCGCATATCGCCATTTTTGCCTATGAAATATGCAACTATTCGTCCGATGCCGTATATACAGCTTAACCCGCCTAAAACATAGCAGATAGCCAAGCGTGATTCAAGCGGCCAAATAATAAGCACCAAGCCGAGCAAGATGTATATGACTGTGAGCACCGTCAGCACGGTCTTTAAAGTTTTTGACATAAATATCACCCCTCATAATGGATTAAATCTATTTTACCATAGTATTGACATGCCGAGCGTAAAATTTGTGTGAAGCTAAGGTAAAAGAATATATGACTGCTCAATTATTGATATACTCTTTTTACTGTGTTACCATGATAAACATGAAGATAAGGGGGCGAGAAAAGAGTGTACAGAAATTTTGATGAAATAGTCGAAGCGGTAAAGCAAAGCAGCGCAAAACGCGTTCTCGCGGTAGCGGCGGCGGAAGACGAGGCCGTTATAAGAGCGGCGCTTCACGCGCAAAAAGAAAGGATAGCTGAGCCTATTTTCACCGGCAACTCCGCAAAAATTAAGGAATTGCTCCGCAGTTTCGATGCGGACGAGAATAAGTATAATATCATAGACGCCGGCGAGGGCATGGCGGCTCAAGCGGCAGTTGAGCTTGTGAAATCCGGCGAAGCTAATATACTGATGAAGGGCATGCTTGAAACTCGCGACATGCTAAAGCCTGTGGTGCAAAAGGAAAACGCTCTGCGCACGGGCAAGCTGATGAGCCATGTTGTCGTATTTGGCAATCTGCCGCATTATCATAAGCTTATCGTAAGCACCGATGGCGGCATGGTGATGTATCCCACGCTGGAGGATAAAAAATATATAATCGAAAACGCGGTATCCACAATGCGCGCGATAGGCTATGAAAAACCCAAGGTTGCAGTATTGGCCGCGATAGAAAAGGTTAATCCTAAAATGAAGGAGACGGTGGAGGCCGCCGAGCTCAAACAGATGAATTTGCGCGGTGAAATAAAGGACTGCGTAGTGGAAGGCCCAATTTCATACGATGTTGCAATGAGTAAGGAAATAGCGGCGCATAAAGGCTTTGACTGCCCGTATTGTGGTGATTTTGATATTCTTATCGTGCCGGATATGACGTCGGGAAATTTGCTTGGAAAATGCTGGATAGTGACGGCGGGAGCCGTTATGGGCGGCATAATCGTTGGAGCAAAGGCGCCTATAGTTATGACCTCGCGCGGGTCGAGCGCCGAGGAAAAATATTTTTCTATCGCGCTTGCCGCCTTGACGGCCGCAGGCACTAAATAGTTATCGCGCAAAAGAACCGCGGCTTATGCCCGCGGCTCTTTTGCGTTCCACTGATATTTTTTTAAATCGACACTGCCGTCGAGCTCAAATTCTATGCCTTCGTTTTCTAGTAAGCTGCGCTGCATGTCCTCGCCGCCGAATGCGAAAGCGGACGAGGTTCGGCCGTTTCTGTCGATTATCCTGTGACAGGGTATTACTCCCGGCTCAGGGTTTGAATGGAGCGCATATCCAACTACGCGCGATAACCTAGGATTACCAACAAGCGCCGCTATTTGTCCGTATGTTGCCACTTTGCCGCGCGGAACGCGGCGGACTGCATCATATATAGCTTTAAAAATTTCTCCTTGCATAATTTCCTCCGCATAATTTAGGTAGCTTTAGTATATCACATATTGTCATTAAAAATCCGCCTGCGCGATACGTCTTGTTTATTCGTATACATTGTGCATAATTGCATAAATGCATACAGTATACAAGAATACAATAATACAAAACCGCAATTCGCAAAAACCGGGTAATGCTTGAAACAAGGGCGGTTTGGATAAAGGCTCATGCTTGCTGCCCACGAAAAATAAATGAATAAATAGTTCAAAAAAATCACAATTTTGTATAGACATTTTTCGCCTGCCGGGGTACAATGATATACGAAGGTTGCTATATATTAAATTACATTTTGGCGCCTGCAAATAAGAATGGAGGACCGGTTTGGAATGACTGAGATTAAGATTAACCGGAAATGGTGTAAGGGTTGTGGCATTTGCGCCGCTTTTTGCCCTAACAAAGTTCTAGAAATTCATGAAGAAAAGGCCGAGGTGGTCAAGCGCGAAGCTTGCGTCGGCTGTATGCTTTGTGAAATTCGTTGCCCTGATATGGCTATTCAGGTGATCAAGGAGGAAAAGAAATGAAACGTGCGGTTTTACTTCAGGGAAACGAGGCATGCGTGCTTGGCGCAATAGAGGCCGGAATGAAGTTCTTTGCCGGTTATCCGATAACTCCTTCTTCGGAGATTGCGGAGCAGTCATCCATACAGCTTCCTAAATGTGGCGGAAAGTTTTTACAGATGGAGGATGAAATAGCCTCTATCGCGGCGGTGTGCGGCGCGAGTTTGGCAGGAAAAAAGGCCATGACGGCAACGTCGGGTCCAGGCTTCTCGCTCAAACAGGAGCTTATAGGCTATGCCGCTATTACCGAGATACCCCTTGTAATAGCGATGATAATGCGCTGCGGCCCTTCAACCGGTTTGCCCACGTCCCCCGCTCAGGGCGATGTTATGCAGGCTCGTTGGGGTACCCACGGCGATCATCCAATGATTTGCATTTGCCCCACGTCCGTTAAGGAAATGCATGATTTTACTATAAAAGCATTCAACTGCGCTGAAAAATATCGCACGCCCGTGCTGCTTATGACAGACGAGGTAATAGCGCACATGCGTGAAGGCGTTGAGTTCGATGAGCATTATGAAATAATCGACAGGGAAAAGCCGACCGAAAAGCCAAACGCTGAGTATCTGCCCTATAAGGTGGACGATGGCTGCATGGTGCCAAAGCTTCCTAATTATGGCGAAGGCTATCATTTCCATGTAACCGGCCTTTCGCACAGCGAAACGGGTTTCCCGACCAATTCTACCGCGGTGAATAAAGCGCTCATGGAGCGTATATGCGGCAAGGTTAAGGAGAATGATCCTTACTTTGCAATAAACGAAAAGTATTTCATGGACGACGCTGAGCATATAGTTGTGGCGTATGGTTCTGTTGCAAGGACTTCGCTCAATATAGTCAAGCGCTTGCGCGAGGAAGGCAAGAAGGTTGGCCTGTTTGCGATAAAAATGCTTTGGCCGTTCCCTGAGACCGAATTTAAGAGCCTGCTTACCGCTAACGTAAAGAATGTTATAGTGCCGGAAATGAACCTTGGCCAGTATGTAGGCGAGGTACAGCGCTATACCGATGGCAAGGCGAAGGTATCGCTCGTATCCAAGGTAGATGGCGAGTTGTTCAAAACAGATGAATTATACGAAAAAGTATTGGCGGTGATTTCAAAATGACGACTATAACTGATTATCTGAGAAATTCGCACATGCCTCATATCTGGTGTCCGGGCTGCGGCAACGGTATCGTGGTAAACACGCTTATCCATGCCATTGATGAGTTGGGCCTTGATAGGGACAAGACGGTTA
>CAZZNN010000059.1:0-10591 GCA_964655605.1 uncultured Oscillospiraceae bacterium | reverse complement strand
CCGTAGGGCGGGGGCTTGCTCCCGCCGCCCCCCGCAGGGCGACGCGTCCCCGCGGCGGGAAGGTGCGCGAATTCTGCGGCGGTGCTCCTGCGCGGTACGTATAAAGCAAACCGAAGGTTTGCGATGTTGCCATACCCTACGGGGGAGATTTCACCGTTGCGGTGGCGCAGCCCCGGCGGCGGGAGCAAGCCCCCGCCCTACGGGATTTGCTTTTCACCCGCGACTGGCGGAAGTTGTGGCTGACAATATCCGCCCCGCGTCCGGTGCGAAAGCCGGCCCCTCATCAGTCACCTAACGGCGCCAACCTTCCCGCCCCCATATCTGCACCAAAGCGCGCGTTTAGTCCGCGATTTTGATGATTGTATTCCTTCCTCATAAATGTTATACTATCTTATTATATATTTCATAGTATGCATCTCTTGGGAGTTAAATAATGAAACGTAACGGCGAGGATAGGCGCACCAGAATAATCAACATAGCCGTACCCATGCTGCTGATATTGGGGCTTATAGGGTGTACGCTCACATATCAGCTCACCACGGCGAACGCCATGCGCAAGCAGGCGTATATCGCGCTGTCAAACGAGGCGGGCGACGCGCCGAGCGACGAGGCCGTCACCGGCTATATGCAAAGGCAGCTAACGCGCGGCTATCTTCTCTCCGGCGCGATATTCGTGCTGGCGAGCGCGCTTTTCATATTCACAATGAGCGTCAACCGCAAAAGGAGCGTGCAGCTCGCGCGGGAAAAGGAGCGGCTGCGCCGCAGCGAGGAGCTGTATCGCGCGCTTGAGGGCTTCACTGACGGCATCGTTTTCGAGGGCGATATAGGCAGCGACACGCTCAAATTCAACCAAAGCTTCTACGATAAGCTTGGCAGGTATCCCGATATATGCAAGCTCTCCGAAGCCTGCCGCCCGAATAATTTCATCTACGCGGGCGACGCCAAGGCGTGGGCGGATTTCGGACGCGACCTTAAAGGCCGCGCGCCTACGGCCTCATGCGAGGTGCGCGTGAGCGACAGCAAGGGCGAATACACATGGTTCAGGCTTACATACACGCTCATACACGATGAAAACGGCGCGCCCTACAGGCTTGTTGGCAAGATGAGCGATATTGACAAGTCCAAGCGCTCCCTGCTAAAGCTTCGCACGCAGGCCGAGACGGATTCGCTCACGGGCGCGCTGAATCACGAGGCCACCCGCGCGCACATAGACGAATTTATAAAAGGCACGGGGCAGGACGGCGCGCACGCGCTTTTCATAATCGACCTTGATAATTTCAAAAAGGTGAACGATATTTTTGGCCACTTCGAGGGCGATAAAATGCTCATAAAAGTGACCAAGGAGCTATCTAACGTATTCCGTTCGAGCGACATAATAGGCCGTATCGGCGGCGACGAATTTGTGGTGCTGGTGAAAAACATCGTGAACGACTCGCTTTTGCGGCTCAAGGCCGCGGAGCTGTGCGAAATGCTGCAATTCACGCACACCGCCATCAATCCAGACGGCAGCCAGGACGAGAGCAAGCAGGAGCTTTCGGTCACGTCGAGCGTGGGCGTTTCGCGCTATACGCCCGGCTGCAAAAAGACCTTCGACATGCTCTATAAAGAGGCGGACGAGGCGCTATACGCGGCCAAGGGGCGCGGCAAGAGCTGCTATGTGCTCCATAGCGACGAGCGCGGCGAAACCGAGCCCGGCGAGAGCGACAAGCTGCCCACAAATTCGCGCAACGCGAATATACAGCTTCGCGCGCTGCTCGAGCACATGGATGGCGGCGTGCTGCTAATAGAGCTTGGCAGGACGCTTCGCGCGCTGTATGTGAGCCCCGGCTTTTACACCGTGACAAACACCACGCCCGAGCACGCGAGGACATATTCGCGGGATCTTTCCATTATGGTGCGCGAGGAGGACAGGGAGCTTTTTGACAGCGCGCTTCGCGACGGCGCAAGCAAGGGGCGCACGGCGGACGTTGTGTACAGAGGCGTTGATTGGCGCGGGCGCAGCGATACCTGGTGGCATCTTCGCGGCGGGCTGATAGATTATCAGGACAGTGAAAACCCCGTTATGGCGGCCGTCGTGACGGACGTTACAAGCATGAAAAACGCGTCCGAGGAGCTTAGGCTGAGCAAGCTCAGGCTGAGCCTTGCCTTCTCGCAGACGAATATGATACTGTGCGAGCTCGACATTCAAACCCGCGAGCTCAAGGCGTGGGACGCGAACACCGAGCAATATCTAAGCGAAGTTGGCATGACCGACGCGCCCATGCCCGCCATTGCCAACAAGCGCGTTCACCCGGACAGCGCGCGCGCGGCGCTCGAATTTTTCGATCGCATATACGCGGGCGAAAAGGAGGGCAGCGCGGTGCTCAAGCTTCGCAATCTCACCGATGTTTACGGCTGGTACAAGGTGAGCTTCAAGAGCATGCTTTCCGAAGATGGCAAGCTCTATAAATCGGTTGGCATAATGGAGAGCGTGCCCGCGATAGTGGATATAAAGAGCCGCTTTGACAATGAGGAAAATTTCGCCGCCGAATTTTCATATCTATTGGTCGCCACGAGCAAATTCAATCTCACGCGCAACCGCGTGGAGCTGATGTGGTCGAACGACAGGCGTATCTACGGCAAAAACCGCGTCGCCACATACGACGATCTGTGCGAGGCGCTCATGAGCATAATGCCGGACGCGGACGAGCGGAGTCAGGCGGCGGAGCGCTTCAATCATCAGGCGCTCATACGCGCGTTTGAGCGCGGCGGCGAGGCGACGGGCGAATATCGCTATACGCGGCTGGACGGCATTGACTCGTGGGCGAATTACACCGTGAATCTTTTGCTCGACCCCGTAACGGGCGATCTTTACGGCTTTGGCTATATAAGGGACGTGAAATTCAGGAAGGAATTTGAGACGCGGCTCGAGGGGCCGGTCACGCGCTGCTCAATGACGGGCGTTTATTCAGAGCACACCGCGCGGCAGTTTGCGGATACAATAATAACTCAGAGCGAGCAGAGGGACGATTTCTGCGGAATGCTTTTAGTCAAGCTAAACGGGTTTGGCCCCGCAAAGGAGCAGATGGGGTACAACACGGCGAATCAGCTGCTGCTGTCTATCGCGAGGCTGCTATTGGTTCGCTTCGACAGCGAGGACGTTGTTGGCCGCACCGACGACGACGGCTTCACGGTGTTTTTCCCGAGCATAGTCTCAAGCGAGTGGCTTGAGGACATGGCGGACGCCGTGCTTAGCATGCTCGACGCCGCCGGCGTGTCAAACGCGCTCCCCGCCACCGTGACATATTCCCTCGGCGGCGCGATAGCCCGCCTCGCGGACGCGTCCTACGCCCGCCTCATCGCGCTGAGCGAGCAGTCCATGGAAACCACAAGAAAGCAAAAGCGCAACAGATATACCATAAGCGTTGGCGTGGGAGGGTGAGGGGCGCCCCACGCGCCCCCTACCCAATCTCGCCCGCGCAGACCGCTTCTATCTCATCTATCTCCCTGGGTATACCCCTCGTTATAAGCTCGCACTTTTTGCCCCTGGCAACGAACGCGTCGTCCTCCACGCGCAAGCCTACGCGCCACGCGGGGTCGGTGACGTATATGCCCGCGTCCACCGAGAAAAGCTGACCCTCCTCAACGGGGAAATCATAGCAGTCCGCATCGTGTACGTCCAGCCCTATCTGGTGCGAGCAGCGGTGCCAATAATATTCCGTCACCTCGTCCTTATTCTTTATAAGCCCAAGCTCGACGAGGCTCGCGGCGGCGCTGTCCCGGCAGGCGGCGTTAAGGCTCACGCTCGACGCGCCTGTTTCCTCTATCGCCCGCTGCACGGCGAGATTCGCCTTGAGCGCGGCCTCATATATCTGGCGCTGTTTTGGCGAAAACCTGCCGTTTGCCGGGAACACGCGCGACACGTCCACGCAATAGCCGTTGTCCTCCGCGCCCACGTCCATCAAAACGAGGTCGCCATCGGATATTTTGCCGCGGCACGCGCAATAGTGCATGGAAAACTCGTTGCCGCCCGCCGCTATTATCGACGGGAACCCAAGCGTCAGCCCGCTCATGCCCACCTCGTGGCGGAATATCGCCTCAAGCTCATATTCATACATGCCAACGCGGCACTCCCTCATGCAGCGGCGTATCGCCCTGTCCGTCACGTCGCGCGCGCGGAGCACATGCTTCATCTCCTCATCGGTCTTTATAAGGCGCAGCGCCGTTATATCGTAAAAAACATTGCGTATGGGCACGGCTGGATAGTCGCGCATCAGCTTCGCGCACTTATCGCGCGTTTTGAGCATGGGGTATTCGCTCACGCGCGGGTCTAGGTCGAAGCCTATATACGCGCTCGTCGCGGCCTGCGCGAGCAGCACCGGCTCGAGCTCCTCTATATAGCGCACGTCGGAAATTCCCGCCGTCGCCTCCACCTCCGCCTGACTTGGCGCGGGCGGGTCGAAATGGACGCGGCGCGGGTTATCGTGAGGCGTAAAGAATATCTCATGCGTCTCGCCGTGCGTTTTTGACAGGAAATACGCGCAGTTTGGCGACTCTATGCCCGTGAGATAGAAGAAATTGCGCGAGCATTTCATGTTTTCAAGCCTGTCGTTTATCAATAGGACGATGCCGCCCTCGGGCAGCTTCGATACGAATTCGCGACGTTTTTCAATGTGAAAATTCATTTTTGGGCCTCCTCGTTAATAGATGAAATAGCAGGGGGCTGCGGGGGTGTCGCGGCGGGAGCAAGCCCCCGGTTTGCTTTAGACGTGCCGCGCCACGCGGCGTTGGCCCCGCCTCGGCGGTACGCTCACAATTCTATAAGCTCGCGCGTGGTGCTGATAAGGTTTTCATATCCGTCCTCATTTATTATCACCTGATCCTCTATGCGCACGCCGCCCCAATCGGGGATATATATGCCCGGCTCGATGGTGGTGGAGCTGTTTAAAACAAGCTCGCCCTTGTGGTGCGGCCCAATAAAGGGCAGCTCGTGAACGAAAAGCCCTATCCCGTGGCCTATGCCCTGATAGTGATATGGCTTGTAGGGGCTGTTTTCAAGGCGCTTGGCGCTCGCCGCGTAAACGTCGCCCACGCATACGCCCGCCTTCATCACCGCGAGCGAATCCTCCACCATGCCCTTTTCAAGCTCGTATACCTCTCGCTGCTTCGCGTCCGCCCGGCCAACGACCACCGTGCGGGTCATGTCGCTCAGATACCCCTTATATTGGCAGCCGAAATCCATCAAAACGAGATCGCCGTATTCCACGGCTTTTTCCGAAGGTATGCCGTGCAGAAGCGACGTGCGCGCGCCGGAAATGAGTATATTGCCGTAGGGCTGAGTGTCCGCGCCCTCATAGACCATATAGCTCGAAAGCTTGGCCGCAAGCTCCTTCTCGGTCACGCCAACGCGAATATCCTTTAAAATGCGCTCAAAAGCGCGGCATGAGATGTCGCACGCGGCGCGAAGATAGCTCTGCTCCAGCGGCGTTTTCACGGCGCGAAGCGTTTCCACCACGTTCTCCGTGGGCACGAGCTCCGCCTTGACCGCCTCCTTTAGCGCGCTGTACACGCCAAAGCTCACCGCGTCCTTTTCAAAGCCCATGCGCTTTATGCCTTTTCGCTTCGCAACGGCAGCCACAGCCGCCGCCACGCTGCCGTAGTCACGCCAGCTTATAAGCTCGTAATCGGGACACTCCTTTGAAGCCTGCTCGGTGTAGCGCGGGTCGGTCAAAAATACGCGCGCGTTTTTTGTGACGAGAAGATAGCTGTCGTCGCCGGTGTAGCCGCTGACCCAGCGCACGTTGGGCTTTTTGAGCACGAAAAACGCGTCGATGCTGTTGGAATCAAATGTGGAAATAAGTTTATCGGTCATTGTGTGCCTCCTTGTGGTGATATTTTTTGGTTGCGGGGGAGGGGCGTCAGCCCTTTACATTCATAACGTCCTTCAAATACGTTTTCCTAAACGGGTTGGGCGTGTTCACCTGTATGAATTTTGCCACCTTATTGGTCCTGTTGCACCAATTATGGTCGCTGGTGGAATTTATCTGCATGCTGTCGCCCGGATAGAGCGTGTATTCCTGCCCGTCCACGGTGGCGGTGACTATGCCCTCGAGCACATAGTAAAATTCCTCGCCCTCATGATTATACGTGAGCCGCTCCTCGCCCAGATCCATTGCCGGCATGAGCACGAAAAGCCTCGGCAGCGCCTCGAACTCGGCGGGGTTGTTTGAGAGAATATAGTGCGTTATTTCGGGGCTTATCTGCTCGGGCTCCGCGTCGAAGCTCTTTAAAAGCGGGCTGAGCTTTACGCCGTCCGTATGCTCGAAAAAGCTCGAAAGCGGCACCTCGAAAACCTCCGCTATCTTTGAAAGCGAATCAATAGCTATGCTCGACATGCCCCTTTCAAGCTGCGAAAGAAAGCCTATCGAAAGCCCCACGTCCTCGCTGAGCTTCTTTAAAGTATACTTCTTGCTCATTCTTAGCGCCTTCACACGCGCGCCTATTGTTGTATTCCTGTCCGCCATAATTGCTTTCTCCTTAATTTTCACATAATACCTTAATTATTTTAGAGATGTTAAATTTAATTATTATATTACTGCAAAAGACGGCTCAAGTCAATCCGAGCGTTCATATAAATATGAAATTTCTTGTGAAATCCTTCGCGCACCCGTTGACATACCGCGAGCGCGAGATTAAAATATATACAAAACTAAGTGCGCGGATTTTCACGTTGGTGAAATTCCGATGGAGGATTTATCTGCATGGGCGAGCGGCGGCCTTACATATTAAATATACAGAAATATTGCGTACACGATGGCGACGGCATACGCACGACGGTGTTTTTCAAGGGCTGCGAGCTGCGGTGCAAGTGGTGCCACAACCCGGAAAGTCAGGCGTTTGAGCCAAGCGAGATGGTTTATGAGGAGCGCGGCGAGAGGGAGCTTGTGGGGCGGCAATATGATTTAAAGGAGCTAGTGCGGCTTTTGGAGCGCGACATGCCGTTTTATGAGCAGTCGGGCGGCGGAGTGACGCTTTCTGGCGGCGAGGTAATGCAGCAGGAGGGCGGCTATGTGCTTTCGCTCGCGAAAACGCTTTTTGAGCGCGGCATAAGCGTGAATATAGACACCTGCGGCTTCGCGCCGTGGGAGAGATTTGAAAATATTTTACCTTATGTGGATACGTTTTTATATGATTTAAAGCATATAGACGGCAAGGCGCACGAGGCGCTCACCGGCGTTGACAACGCTGTGATACTCGATAATCTAAGGCGGCTTTTGAGCGCCCGCGCGAAGGTGAATCTGCGTTTGCCCATAATACCGGGCGCTAACGCGGACGATGCGGCCATAATGGCGCTGGCGAAATATTTAAGGGAAACCGCGTTCGGCGCGATAGAAAAGCTTTCGCTGCTCCCCTATCACAAAACGGGCAGCGAGAAATATGCGCGTTTAGGCGCGCAGGCGACGCTTTTTGAGGTGCCGAGCGATGAGGACATGGAAAGAATAAAGGGAATTTTTTACAGGGCAGGGTTTGTGAATGTAGGGGTAGGCGCGTAGGGGAGCGCCTGCGGGCGAGCCACCTCATCCGCCCCCTAACGGGGGGCGCCTTCCCCTCAAGGGGAAGGCTTTGGGGATTATGCAAACTTCGTTTGGACAAAGGCTTCCCCTTGAGGGGAAGCTGTCGCCGTAGGCGACTGATGAGGTGGCCGCCCACGGCGCGCAACCCGCACCCACAGCTAATCCCAAGGCGATTAGCCTATTGAAAGGAGATCAAAATGGAACGCGGAATGAACGAGCGCGTGCGCGCACTGCGCAAGCGCAGCACCACAACGCAGCCCCATCTATATATGGAGCGTGCGCGTCTTGAAACGGAGGCTTATCAAAAATACGAGGGGACGGTGTCGGTGCCCGAATTGCGCGCGCTGACGCTGCTTCACTATTTCACAAATAAATCCATTTCCATAAACCCCGGCGAGCTCATAGTGGGGGACAAGGGCGTCGGAGCGCAGTCCGCGCCCACATTCCCGGAGCTTTGCTGCCACAGCCTTGAGGATATGGAGATAATGGGCAAGCGCGAGCTGATCTCCTTCACCTCCACCGAGGAGGATAGGGCGTATCAGCGGGACGTGGTGATACCGTTCTGGCAAAAGCGCTCCATGCGCGCCAAGATGTTTGAAATATTGGGCGAGGAATGGGAAAAATGCTATATGGCGGGCATGTTCACGGAGTTTATGGAGCAGCGCGGCCCCGGTCATACGGTCGGCTCGATAAAAATTTACCAAAAAGGCTTCCTCGATTATAAGCAGGATATTCAAGACGCACTTGGCGCGCTCGATTATCAGCACGACGCAACCGCCCTCTCCCGCGCGGAGGAGCTTCGCGCGATGAGTATATGCTGCGACGCCATTATCACCCTCGGCCGCCGCTACGGCGAGCTTGCGCGCACGCTCGCCAAGGGGGAAAAGGACGAAAAGCGCAAGGCGGAGCTTCTTCAAATCGCGGCCAACTGCGAAGTCGTGCCCGCGTACAAGCCGAAAACTTTTTACCAGGCGATACAGCTTTATTGGTTCGTCCACCTTGGCGTAACAAGCGAGCTCAACCCTTGGGACGCATACAGCCCCGGCAGATTGGATCAGCACCTCAACCCCTTCTATCAGGCGGACGTTGATGCGGGCAGGCTCGACCGCGACGGCGCGCTTGAGCTGCTTGAATGTCTCTGGGTGAAATTTAACGACCAGCCCGCGCCGCCCAAGGTGGGCATAACGCTCAAGGAAAGCTGCACCTACACCGATTTCGCCAATATCAACACCGGCGGCATAACGCCATCGGGCGAGGACGGCGTGAACGACGTGAGCTACCTCATACTCGATTGTATGGACGATATGCGGCTTTTGCAGCCCAGCAGCAACGTTCAGATAAGCCGCAAAACGCCCAGGCGCTTTTTAAAGCGCGCGTGCGAGATCTCGCGTCAGGGCTGGGGGCAGCCCGCGTTTTACAACACCGAAGCCATAGTTGAGGAGCTGCTCACCGCCGGAAAATCGCTCGCGGACGCGCGCATGGGCGGCACGTCCGGCTGCGTGGAGACGGGCGCTTTCGGCAACGAGGCGTATATTTTGACGGGCTATTTCAACATTCCCAAGGTGCTCGAATTGACGCTCAACAACGGCTACGACCACGTTTCAAAGCAGCAGCTCGGCTTGCAGCTCGGTCGCGCGGAGGACTTTTTAAGCTATGAGGCGCTGTTTGATGCGTTCAAAAAACAGTTAAAATATTTCATAGATATAAAGACGGATGGCTCAAACCGCATAGAGGCGCTTTACGCCAAATACATGCCCGCACCCTTCCTTTCGATAATCACTAACGACTGCATCTCTCGCGGGCGCGACTATAACGCGGGCGGCGCGAGATACAACACCAGCTATTTGCAGGGCGTTGGCATAGGCACGGTGACGGATTCGCTCGCGAGCATAAAGAAAAATGTTTTTGACGAGAAGAATTTCACCATGGCGGAGCTTATGAACGCCATCGCGGACAACTTCGAGAATGAGAAACAAATTTACAAGCTCTGCCGCGACCATGCCCCGCTCTACGGCAATGACGACGATTATGCCGACGATATAATGAAGCAGGTATTCGCGCTCTATCGCGACACCGTGACCGGCCGAAGCAACACGCGCGGCGGCACATTCCGCGTGAACATGCTGCCCACCACCTGTCACGTATACTTTGGCGAGGTGATGACGGCCTCGGCAAACGGCAGAAAGGCGGGCAAGCCGGTATCCGAGGGCATTAGCCCCACGCAGGGCGCGGACGTTTACGGCCCCACGGCGGTGATACGCTCGGCGGCGAAGATGGATCAGCTCACCACGGGCGGCACGCTTCTGAATCAAAAATTCACGCCTGACGTATTGGCGACGGAGCGCGGGCTCGACAATTTTGCCGACCTCATACGCTCATATTTCAGCCTCGACGGCCATCACATACAGTTCAATGTCGTCAACAGGGCAACGCTCATCGCCGCGCAGGCCAACCCCGACGAATATCGCGACCTGATAGTGCGCGTCGCGGGCTACAGCGATTATTTCCGAAATTTGAGCAAGGCGCTCCAGGACGAGATAATCGAGCGGACGGAGCAGAGTTTATAAATATAACGGCAAGTCAAAAACGCAGTCTCATTACCTGAGGCTGCGTTTTTAATAACTTAAAAGTACTTGACACTTCAATAACTTTTAAGTATATTATAGTTAATAAGGGGGGATACTGACTTGTACGAGATCCATTTTTACAAGGACAGGAGCGGCAAAGAGCCCGTGGCCGATTATTTAACTGAGCTAGCCGCGCAGGCGGATAAGGATTCGCGAATAAAGCTTAACAAAATCAGGGATTATGTTAAGGCGTTGAGCACATACGGAACCCTGGCGGGTGAGCCTTATATAAAGCACCTGAGCGGGGAAATTTGGGAGCTTAGGCCGCTAAGGGACAGGGTATTATTTGCGGCTTGGGTGAACGGAGGGTTTATCCTGCTGCATCATTTTATGAAGAAAACGCAGAAAACCCCAATAAAGACCAGCTATGAAAAGTCAAGTATCAGTTTGACGAAGTAGCGGGAACGTAGG
>CAZZNN010000058.1:2355-10631 GCA_964655605.1 uncultured Oscillospiraceae bacterium | reverse complement strand
ACACAAGGTTCAGTCCGCGCTTGCTGGGCGCCTCGTAGAACGCCTTGTCGGCGTCTATTATCACGCGCTCGTCCATGGTCATAGTGCCGTTTTGCGGCTTTTCAAGCCCGCTCAGTACGCGCAGGGTCGTGGTCTTGCCGCAGCCCGAGGGCCCCAGCAGCGTCATAAAGTCGCCGTCCTCTATGGTGAGGTTTATATCGCGCAGAACGTGGTTATCGCCGTAGAATTTGTCGATATGGCTCAATACTATTTTACTCATTTTACGTTTCCTCCCTGTATATTAACCCCAGCTCTTGCCGATGTCGGCGCCGAACAGGTTTGCTACGCGGTAGCATATCAATATGAAGAGCAGTATCACTATCGCTATTGCGTCCGCGCACTGCGGCATCAGGCTCTTGGAATACTCAAACGCCAGGAACGACAGCGTGTAGTTTTTGGGCGTCATAAGTATCGCAATGAGGTCGAGCTCCTTGGCTATGCTTATGAATACCAGCATGAAGCCCGATACAAAGCCGTTCTTCGCTAACGGAATGACTATCTTTCCTATTCGCTTCCAGAAGCTCGCGCCGGCAATATCCGCCGCTTCCTCCAGCTCCACGTTTATCTGCATCATGTTTGCGGAGCCCGACCGGCTCGCAAACGGGAAATGCTTGACTATACTCACGAGCAGTATCAGCGCGAAGGTTCCGTACAGGGAGGGTATCAAGCCGCCCAGCCGCTCCTGACTGAACATGGCGAAGTAGATGGCCGAGAACGCCACGCCGGGCATAAGATAGGGTATGAACACGAGCTGCTCGGTGAGCTTGCCGTACCACTTGCCGCGTCCGCGGGTGGATATATACCCTAAGAACTGCCCGCAGAACGCCGTGATTATTGAGGCTATAATGGATAGCTTCACCGTATTTTTGAGCGCCCGGAGGAACTCAGTATTTCTGAATATGCCGTTATACGCGTAGGATGCGAGCGGCGCCTCATCCAGCGTGCCTATCCACGCGTACAGGGAAAGATTGTCCAGTCCGTAGCCTCCGCCGGTATATATCTGGAAGCTCTCCATCACCAGCACGAAGGTCGGCATGACCATCGCGGCAAAGAGGAACAACGCTATCACTACGAGCAGCGGATACTTTGCCTTGCCTATACGCATGAGGTTAGATCGCGTGCCCTTGCCGCCTATGGTAGCATAGGATTTTCTGACACCCACGAGCTTCTGGTTTGCAAATATCGTGCCGCAGGCAAGCACTATCATCAGCAGGCTCATAACGTAGCCCACGCCCTTGGGGCTGTCGTTTATGAACTCCTTCATGCGGGTCGCAAGCACATAGTAGCTTATGCGGTTGCCGAGGTTGGCGGCGACGCCGTATGAGCCTATGGACTTGGATATGGTCATTATGGCGGCGGAGAGTATCGCGGGCAGCACGAGCGGGAGCGTTATGCTTTTGAGTATCTGCACCTTGTTGGCGCCCTGTATCTCGCCCATCTCCTCAAGCTCCGAGTTTATGGAGCGCAGCGAACCCGATACCATGATGTATGCGAATGCGTAATAGTGCATACTCATAACGCATATTATCGCAAAGGGTCCGTACGCCATCCAGTCCGGGACAGCTAACCCCAGACCCGTTAGCAGTCCGAGACTGCCCGACGTTTCATTCCTGAATACAGCCAGCCACGAGAGCGCCTTGCACCACGAGGGTATCATGTAGGGTATAATGACGAGCATGCTCAATAGCTTCTTTGCGGGTATGTCCGAGCGCACCATCAGCCACGCGAGCACAGATCCCAGCGGTATGGATATGATGGTGACAAAGAAGCCTATCGTGAGTGAGTGCATAAGCGGCTCCCACAGTATAGCGCCTGTGAGCGGGCTTGCCAGCAGGTACTTCCAGTAATAGAGGGTAAAATCCCCTATCTGTGCTCCCGGGATGCTCCTGAGCTCCGACTTCGCCACCATGAACGTATTTCCTATCATGGTGAGAAGCGGTATCACTATAAGGCAGAACAGGATTATCAGGCTGAAGAAAACTATCATGTTGAACGGGTTTCCTATAACGCTCAACACCTGATTTTTCAGCCTTACCCAGGAAAACGGTTTCTTTTCGCGTTTCTTTCCTTCAGGCATCGTCTTATCTCCAATTCTTGTTTGTAGCCACCGTGTATAGCGAAGCAGCGCGGCTCATTCAGCGCGCGTTCTGCTCAAGCTCTTTTTTAAGTATCGTGTAAACGTCGTAGATGTCCGTGATCTCGTAATCGGGCTCGAACCCGTCGTATTTGCCGATATCCTTTATCGGGGTGAGAAAAGAACCTATCTTGATTACTCTGCCAAAGCCCATCCTGCGGGGACCCACCACGTCGCGTGATACCGTGTCGCCCACAAAAACGCATTCCTCGGGCTTCATCTGAGCCTGCAGGAGAGCTATCTTGAATATGCTCGGATGCGGCTTTCGGTAGCCCACCACGCTCGAGAGCGTAATATCGTCGAAGTATTGGCGCACGCCGTAATCAGTAAGCGTCTCAAACACCTGAAATACGCTCGCGGTATTGCTCACCACGGCGACATAGAGCCCCAGCTCCTTCAAGCCTTTGAGCATTTCGGCTGCGTGCTCCCTAAGCTTCCTGTCGAAGTAGGTGACCTCCCACATATGAGCTATCTCCTCGCTGCACGCGATGAGCTTCTCCCTGTCCACGGGAATATCCTTGAAGCCGTAATCCGCCCATATCTGCTCCGGCTTCAATTCCATGAGCGTTACCTCCGCCTCCGCCTTGTAGCGCAGTACCTCGGGGTAAACCTTCGCCCACAGCTCCTTTTCGCCGTAGGGCACGGTTATGCCGTGCTCACCGAGTATGCGGTACAGCTCGTGCGCGGTGCGCTCCTCGTTATGCGCGTCTGAATACAGATCCTCCAGCGTGCCTCCCATGTCGAACATTACTGCCTTTATCAAGCTGTGTCACTCCCTTTCGCCGCCTTGCGCGGGACTTCTTGTGTAGTACGATGTGGTGAATTCGATCTTTCGCAAACGATTGCGTTACAATATAACTATACCTTAAACCACGCGGCGCGGATTGTCAATAAAACCTGCTGAAAAAAGTACATTCCGGTCGAGTTTTCACAATCTGCCGGTGTTTTATCGGCTCCTCACGGGCGGTAAAAAGTCTCGGTTTCTGCCGTTTTACCCCATTTGGCGGACTCGGGCGGCATTTTATGCCGTACACGTTTGCGCCGGTAAAAGAAAAACGCGACGCGACTCCGCCGTTTCACATACGCTCCGCACCCGCGGGGCAGCAGGACAGGTTTATATGTCTATCTCCTCAGCGAACATTATCCCCTCGAAATCCGTCACGAGCTTCATCACCTGCTCGTGCGTGAAGCTCTGCGGGAAGCCCAGCAGGCAGAACAGCCCTATGCCGGACTTATTGTCGGATTTGGCGGTCTCCACGTCCGTCAGCTCTATGCCGTTGGTACGCATACAGAGCATGAAGGGCTTGAGATCCTGAACGTCGCTGAACATGATATATAGATGCAGTCTGTGCAGCCTGCGGGTATATATGGTCTCGAATTTATCCGCGAATATCATCACCGCGAGCAGCACAAGGCAGGTCACAAGCGCGCCGAAGTAGAAGCCGATGCCTATGGACAGCCCCATGCACGCCGCACCCCAGAGTCCCGCCGCCGTGGTAAGCCCCTTCACGCGATAGTACCGCGTCACCATTATTGTGCCGGCGCCTAAGAAGCCTATTCCGCTCACCACCTGCGAGGGCATACGCCCGGGGTCCGTACCCGGATACAGCTCCGCAAGGAACTGCGACGTTATCATCACCACCGCCGCGCCTATGCACACCAGCATATATGTCCTCAGTCCCGCCGGGCGGCGCTTTCGCGTGCGCTCAAGACCCAGCGCACCGCTGCATAATACGGCAAGGAGCAGGCGCACAACCACAGTGAGCTCGCTTAACTCCATCAACCCCCATTGTTCCATCAACGCTTGCACGGTATCGTTCCTCCTTTCAAAGGGTCTAATATGTATACGTCTGAATATGTGTATATGTATATGTCCGCGGCGCGCAGCAATATGACGCGCCGCAATATTCTATGCGGAAGGGTATTATTTATAGAATTCCCCGATAAATCTCTCCACGTCGCCGCGTCCACCCGTGAAGGGTCCCGGCGTTTCCATTTTGAGCGATACGAGTGCAGCAGCGTATAGGAGCGCCGTGGGTATATCGGCGCGCTGCCGCTCGGTTATATAGCCCGCAAAGCAGGTGTCGCCCCGCCCAGTCCGCCCGGACAGTCCGCGCGGACGCAGAGGCTCCCGGTATATCCGCTCGCCGTCGCACACCAGCACCTCGCTGTTGTGGGTTATCATTACCTCTTTTGCGCCCCATTCGCACATAAGGCGGGCGGCAGCCTCACGGTCGGTAAGCCCTGTGAGTATCTCCGCTTCGGCGGCGTCGGTCTTGAGGTATCGGATGAGCGGCAGATATTCCCGCTTTTCCTCCCAGTCGTACAGCTTGAGTGAGCCGTCCTCCTCACGCCTTCTGAGCATACATTGAACGTCCAGCGCGGTGTCGCCCCTAAGCGCGCACTCGCGTATCACGTCGCCGCCCATGTCGCCCGCGACCAGCCCCGCAATGTGATATACGCGGGTCTTTTCATCGGGTATGTCGGACGGGGTGTACGGGTCTATACAGGCGGCGCAGCGCGAATTCCGGCGCTCGCGGTCGGCTGTGAAATACACATTCTCCATTAGGGTGCTGCTCTTTGATACGCGCGGGAATACCGCGACGTTCGGGCAGTCCGAGAATGCGCCCTCCATATCGACGGTAGCGGGGTCGCCCTTGGGAACGACCGCGGTCTTATTGCCCATAGCGGCGGCGGCGTGCCCGGAAAAGAGCACCGCGCCTCCGTAGCGCGCTTCCGTTCTGCCGTCAAAATCGGTATTCTCATCAAGACAAACCTGCCCGATTATCATAGTGTCGTACATTATCGGATAGTCTCGCTTTCCTTTAATATGTCCTCATAGGTCGGGCACCAGAGCTTGAACCGCTTTGCCTCTATCTCCGCCTTGAATTCGTAGGAATCGCGCGCTCTGTTCTCTAAAAGCACCGCCGCCCTGCCCTCGTCGCCCTCGCGGTGCGCGTCGGAGCCGCACAGCCTTATAAGGTCGGGGTGCGCCTTTGCAAGCTCGAGCGCCAGCTCGTTACGGTTGGGATGGCGCGGATTGCAGTTCGCGACCTCCAGCCCGTGCACGCAGTCGTAGAATACCTCGTCGCAGTAGCGGTAGGGGTGCGCGTGTATTATCAGCACGGAATCCCCGAATTTCTTAAAGAACGCCTCGTGATCCATGTGGCACACATAGGGGTTCGCCCTGAGCCACGCCTCGTCCACGCCGAAAATGAGATAGTCGCTGTCGTTCTCGGGGAAGCGCAGCTCTATTCCGAATATAATATCCATGCCCAGCGCGTCGCCCGCCTTCTTCGCCTCGTTATAGCCGTACATATAGCGGTTCACGCACAGCTGCCAGTCGTCGTGGCAGTCCATGAGCGATATATACAGGTCGTGCAGGTGATCCGTGATGCACATCCCCGTATAGCCCAGCGCCTTATACTTTCTCACCATCTCCGGCGCCTTCACATAGCCGCACCGGCTGGTCTCCATCGTGTGTATGTGTATATCGTATTTATACATATGCGCCGCCTTACTCCCTCCCGCTCATTCGTCTATGCTGCGGCAGGAGCTGCGCTCCACCAGCGACGGCATGAGTATCCTGTGCGAATAGCCCACGTTGAAATCGTTTATCTTATCGAGCAGCACGTCCACAGCCATTGCCGCCATGGTCTTTTTGGGCTGCTCTATCGTAGTCAGCTTTATCTTGGGAAGGTCAGTATAGGTTATATTGTCGAAGCCTATAAGCGAAATATCCTCGGGTATGCGTATGCCCGCCTCCTCCGCCGCCTGCATGACGCCCAGCGCCAATGAATCCGTCGCGGCGAAAATAGCAGTCTGCGCGAGAGGCTTTTTGAATACGCTCTTTGCGAGCTGATAGCCGCCCTGTATGGAGCTGTATGTAAGGCTGCTGTTGCAGTAGGCGGTCTCTATGCCAAGCTCCCGGCAGGCGTCCGCGTAGCCGTCGGCGCGGAGCTGGTGAGTCATGCTGCCCTTTCTTCTGCCGAGGTAGAGTATCCTCCTGTGCCCCAGCGAATAGAGGTACTGCGTGCCTATCTGTGTGCCCTTGTAATTATCTACGGAAACGTAGCTCTCGGGGAGATCCCTGAGATTTTCGCTCATAAATACCGTCGGCACGCGCTCGAGGTACGGGCGCACCCGCTCATATGAGTCGGAGTCGGAGGGAACAAGTATTATGCCGTCCGTCTGCCTGCCCGCCAGCAGCTCAAAAGCGTTCTTTTCAAGCTCGCCGTCGTGGGAGGAATTGCACAGCATCAGGTTGTAGCCTTGCTCCCTTGCGCGCAGCTCGATATGGTAGGCGAGCTCGCTCATGAAGGGATTATCAATATTTGCTACTATGAGTCCGAGTATATTCGTGCGCTTCATCACCATGGAGCGCGCTACGGAGTTTGCGGTGTATCCCATTTCGCGGCATATCTCAAGCACGCGCTGCCGCGTCGCCTCGCCTATCTCCGTGCTGCCCGAAAGGGCGCGCGAGACCGTGGCGTAGGATACGCCCGCGACCTTCGCTATATCCTTTATTGTAACGTTCTGCATATGATCAAAGGCTCCTCCGGCGGTTTTTGGCTGTGGCAATGAATATGGCAATAGCCGCAAACGTTTCCGTTCACACAACGATGTTACAACAATACTCGAGTTTTGTCAACGCTCAAATTTCGGCTCATCGCATTTTGCCGCGTACGCGCGAATGTCTGAGACGCAATTATTCGCCAAATAATCCTGCTGTTCGTATTGACAAATCCAATCTGCTGCATTAAAATCTAATCAGCAAGGCTCGCAAACGTTTGCGGATTATTCGATTTTCCGGAGGTATTTCGCATGATAAGTACGGTTCTTTTCGACATTGGAGGCACACTGCATACGGTACGCGACAGCGCTCAGATGCGTATAGATTTCGCGCGCCGGCTCTCCCTCCGCCTTGCCGACTACGGCATTGTGCTGGACACGCCGTACGATGTAGCTGCCGAGCGCCTGCACGAAAACGCGGAGGCGTATAAGCACTGGAGCGAGCAGAGCCGTGAGGAGCTGCCCGGGGCCCGCATATGGAACGAATTTTACCTCAAGGAATACGGCATAGGTGAGGATAAGCTCGAGCCAATAGCGGAGGAGCTGAGCTTCCTATATGATTACGACCGGGTGGATCATTTGCGGCGTCCAAGGCTCAGGGAGACCATAGTCGAGCTTTCGGATATGGGCATACGCATGGGCATCATTTCCAATATAATATCCACCTTGTTCGTACCGCATATACTCAAGGAATACGGTATAGAGGAATATATGGAGTGCGTCGTGATGTCGAGCGCCGCCGGCTGCCGCAAGCCGGGCGCGGAGATATTCAATATCGCGCTCAATGAACTGGGCGTTACCGCGAAGGAGACCGCCTATGTGGGCGACACTCTCTCCCGCGACGTGCTGGGCACGCGCAACGCCGGGCTGGGGCTTGCGATACAGATAAGGAATCCCGCCATAGCGCACCGCGACGCCGCGCTTGTGGGCGAGGACGCACCAAAGCCGGACTATCTCATAGACGAGCTGTATGAAATACCCGAAATCATTCGCAGCTGTAATCAATGAAGCAAACGCCGCGCTGGCGTGAACTCTTACGACCCAAAGAAAGGAAACCCTCAACATGACTGATACTATCTTTTTCGACGTAGGCAACACGCTCAGAGTAGTTGTGAAGGACAAGGCGTTCTCCGACGCCGCCGAGGCGGAGCTTATGCGCCTTGTAGGCACGACGGAGCCGCACGACGAATTTTTCGCCAAGCTCGAGGCTAACTGGAACCGCTACCGCAGCATGGTCAAAAAGACCCTGCTCGACGCAAGCGAGATGGAGCTGTGGAGTCAGCATCTCCTGCCCGATTATCCCTCGGAGCATATCTGCGCGGTGGCGGGCAGGCTCACCCGGCTCTGGCGCGATCACGACGGCAGGCGCGTGCCCCGCGACGATGTGAAGTCCACGCTCTATGAGCTTTCAAGCCGGGGCTACACGCTCGGCATAATCGCGAATACCATCACCGAAACCGAAATACCCGACTGGATGATAGACGACGGCGTAGCGCATCTGTTCAAGGCGGTGGTGCTTTCCTCCAAGGTG
>CAZZNN010000058.1:0-2345 GCA_964655605.1 uncultured Oscillospiraceae bacterium | reverse complement strand
GGCTCAGGAAGCCCGACCCCGAGATATATCTTTTAGCCTGCCGCGCTATCGGCAAGCCGCCCGAGAACTGCGCGTATGTGGGCGACAATCCCATCCGCGACGTACAGGGGACCCGCGACGCGAAATATGCGCTGATGATACGCATAGACGAGCCGGATACCATAAAGAACGAGCCGCAGGAGATAACCCTGCATCCCGACTACACCATAACAAGAATATCCGAGCTGCTGGATATATTCCCGCCGCTCAACGCATAACGGAGGCGCATCATGCAAAAGGAATTCGACGCTGTATTCTATGATCTGGGCGGCACGCTCCGCCTTGTGGAGCGCGACGAGGAATTCGAGGCGAACGCCCGCCGCAAGATAGCGAAGCTCTGCGGTGAGACCGGCGACCCCGATGAATTCTCAAAATTTCTCGACTACCGCTACGCGGGCTACCGCAAGTGGTGCTTTGAGACCATGCAGGAGGCGCCCGAGCATGAGCTGTGGACAAAGTGGCTCACGCCGGAATATCCCCGCGGACTTATACTCAAAAACGCCGTGGAGCTCACCATCGAATACCGCAATAAGGACGGCAGGCGCGTGGTCGCGCCAAACGGCGCGCAGTCCGTAAAGGATCTCTACAACAACGGCTATAAGCTCGGTATAATCTCAAACCTCGTCACCTCCAAGGAGATACCCGACTGGCTGGAGCATGACGATCTCAAAAAGTATTTCGGCGCGGTGCTGCTCTCCTGCGTGGAGGGCATACGCAAGCCCGACCCCCGCATAAGCGAAAAGGCGTGCAGGCTGTTGGACGTCGTGCCGGAGCGCTGCGTATACATAGGCGACAATCTCAAGCGCGACGTCGAGGGCACCCGCGCGGCGGGCTTCGGTATGTTCATACTCTATACCACCCCCGAAAAGCTCAAAAAAGAGACCATAACCGACGAGAACCGTCCCGACGCCGTGATATACGATTTCGCGGAATTGAAGGAGCTTTTTCCCGCCGCACCGGGTGTTGCGTGGGATAAGGTCAGGAGGGTGTAATGAAGAACGGTGTTCGCGCGGTATTCCTTGACTTGGGCGGAACCTTCCGCATAGTCGTCGAAAATAAGCCCTACATGGACGAGGCGCGGTCACGCATGGCGAAGATATGCGGGACCGATATGTCGCCCGACGATTTCTACGATTTTCTCAATAAGCGCTACGATACCTACCGCGACTGGGCGCTCAAATATATGTGCGAGGCGCCCGAGGAGATGCTCTGGACGCGCTGGCTCGTGCCGGAATGCGACAGGGCGCATATCGAGGCGCACGCCGTGGAGCTCACCTACTGCTTCCGCCGCGCAAAGGGCGAGCGCGTGGTGGTGGAGCACGGTATCGAAACAGTAAAGGAGCTTGTGTCGCGCGGTTATCTCGTGGGCGTGATAAGCGACCTTGTGGGCACGGTGGAGATAGACGAGTGGCTCGATCACGACGGACTGCGCCCCTATTTCTGCACGGTGCAGCAATCCTCCGTGACTATGCTTAGGAAGCCTCACCCCGCTATTTATTTCCTTGCTTTGAAGGAAGCGGGAGTAAAGCCCTGTGAGAGCGTATTCGTGGGCGACAATCTCAACCGCGACATAATAGGCGCGAAGCAGTCCGGTTTTTGTGGCACGGTCGCCGTGGACTACCCGGACGCGGCGGCGCTCAAGCTCACGGGCGAAAATCTGCCCGACTGCATAATACACAGCTTTGACGAGCTATTGAATGTATTCCCGGGTTCGGGAAGGTTCTGCCCCGAGGCGGCGGAAAGGAGAAGCGTATAATGGCACATTATAAGCTCGCGGGCGGCGACGCGCTTGCCCGTGCGGTGGAAAAAGCATATCAGGAGGGCGGCACGGATTATTCCCTCGCCCCCATGAACCTGTACGGCGCGGACAACGCCCCTGTCGGCACGGTCAAGCCGGGCGACGCGGTGATATTCTGCTGCCGGCGCGGCGAACGTGAGGTGGAGCTCACCGACGCCTTCACCGACCCCGACTTTCACGGCTTCCCCCGCGAAAGAATAGACCCGCTCGACTTCGTGATACTCACCATGTACAGCGAAAAGTACACATATCTCCCCATAGCGTTCGCGCCCGCCAAGGTGCAGCATACGCTCGCGGAAACGCTGTCCCGCGCGGGCAAAACACAGCTCCATCTTTCCGAGAGTGAAAAGTTCGCGCACGTCACCTTCTTCTTCAACGGCGGCAATCAGACCCCCTTCCCCGGCGAAACGGATATAAAGGTAGCTTCGCCCAAGGGAGTGGCGTTTGATACCGTGCCCGGGCTTAGTCTTGCGGAGGTAGCCAATAAGCTCGAAGCGGGGCTTGACAG
>CAZZNN010000057.1:2044-10686 GCA_964655605.1 uncultured Oscillospiraceae bacterium | reverse complement strand
CCGCCCACATGGATCAAATCGGCCTTATCGTAACGGATATAGGCGAAAAGGGCTTTCTGCGCGTAGCTAACGTGGGCGGCGTGAATCCGGCCATATCCATAGCGCGCGAGGTCGCTTTTGAAAATGGCACTCACGGCGTAACCTATTTTGACACCCGTGAAAAGAGCGCCAAGACGGCCGAGATCCGCGATATGTTCATCGACATAGGCGCGTCCACAAGGGAAGAAGCCCAAAAGAAGGTTGATATAGGCGATGTCGCCGTGTATTACACCAATTTCGTTGAAATGGGCGATAAATTCGCCTCCGGCGCGCTTGACGACAGGCTTTGCTGCGCCATAATAATGGAAGCGCTCCGCACCTGCACGACCGAGCACGACCTGTATGTTGTGTTCACCGTGCAGGAGGAGGTAGGCTGCCGCGGCGCAGGTCCTGCGGCGTTTGCCATACAGCCCGACCTTAACATCAATCTCGACGTCACCCTCACGGGCGACACCCCGCATTGCGCGCGCATGAGCATGCAGGCGGGCAAGGGTCCGGCGATAAAGGTGATGGATTCTTCCGTAATAGTGCCTATGAGCGTGAGAAAATTCATGGAGCAGTGCGCAAAGGAAGAAAAGATACCCTTCCAAAACGAAGTGCTCCGCGCCGGCGGCACCGATACCTCAAGCATACAGCGCTCCCGCGAGGGCGTGCTTGCGGGCTGCATATCAATAGCCACCCGTTATGTGCACTCGCCTGTTGAAACGGCTGATATGCGCGATGTTATGAACGCTGTTAAACTCATAAACGCGATGCTCAAAAAGCCCGCGAGCGAGCTTCCCAAAGCCTAAATTTAATTGGAGGACGGCATGAACACTATTAAGCAAAGGCTCGAAAAATTGAGAGCGCTTATGTCCGCTCACGGTATTCAGGCCTATTATATCCCCACATCGGATTTCCACGCTTCTGAGTATGTTGGCGATTATTTTGCCACGGAGCGCTTTATGTCCGGCTTCACGGGCGAAGGCACGCTGGTGGTGCTGCCTAATGAGGCGGGATTGTGGACGGACGGAAGATATTTTCTTCAGGGCGCACAGCAGCTTGAAGGCACCACCATCGACCTCATGCGAATGGGCGAGGCGGGCGTGCCCTCAATAGAGGAATATCTTGAGTCAAAGCTTTCAGACGAGGCCGTAATCGGCATGGACGGCCGCTATGTGAGCGCGTCTTTTGGCAATAAGCTTTTGCAGAGCCTCTCAAAGAAGGACGTAACGCTCATGGCCGATATAGACCTCGTTGGCGAGGTGTGGGGCGAAGAACGCCCCAAAATGTCCGCCGAGAAGGCGTTTGTGCTCAAAAATGAGTTTGCGGGCAAGTGCGCCTGCGAAAAGCTTAGCGAAATTCGTGAGGCAATGTGCGAAAAGCACGCTGACGTGCATGTTGTAACCACGCTCGACGATATTGCGTGGCTGTTCAATATTCGCGGCGCGGATGTTAAATGCAATCCTGTGCTTTTGAGCTATGCGATAATCGAAAAGGAAAAGGCGTATCTTTTTGTGGACGGCGAAAAGCTCACCGCCGATGTGCGCGAGCATCTTGATAAGCTCGGCGTCACCGTGCTGCCATATAACGACGTTTATTCCTTCGTTACCCGCTATGACGAGGGCACCAGCATAATGCTCTCCACCGCCAAGGTGAATTACGCCCTCTATGACGCGCTGCGCGATAAGGCGCTCATCATAGACGCGGAAAATCCCACTGTGCTCAAAAAAGCGATAAAGAATGAGACGGAGCTTAAAAACGTGCATAACTCGCATATAAAAGACGGCGTAGCAGTAACTCGCTTTATGCATTATGTTAAGGAGAATGTGGGCAAGACTAAGCTCACCGAGGTAAGCCTTGGCGATAAGCTTGAAAGCTTCCGCAAGGAGCAGGAGGGCTTCCTTTACCCAAGCTTTGACACCATTATGGGCTATGGCCCCCACGGCGCGATAATCCACTATAGCGCCACGCCGGAGACCGATGTTGAGGTGAAGCCCCAGGGCTTGCTGCTTGTGGATTCGGGCGGCCAGTATTATGAGGGCACCACCGATATAACGAGGACGCTTGCCGTTGGCGAGCTTACCAAAGATGAGCGCACCCATTTCACAATGGTGCTTCGCTCCACCTTGGCCTTGCAGAATGCCAAATTTGCGTATGGCGCGCGCGGCGTCAATCTAGATATTCTCGCTCGCGAGCCGCTCTGGGAGCACGGCCTTGATTACAGGCACGGCACAGGCCACGGCGTAGGGTATCTGTTAAACGTGCACGAATCGCCCAACGGCTTCCGCTGGAAGATAGTGCCTGAGCGCAATGACAGCGCCGTTTTCGAGCCTGGCATGATAACCACCGATGAACCCGGCTATTATGCCGACGGCATGTATGGCATAAGGCATGAAAACGAACTCGTCTGCAAGGAATATATGCAGACTGAGTATGGCCGCTTCCTCTGCTTTGAGCCCACCACTTTCGTTCCATTCGATCTCGACGCCATAGACGTCACGCTCATGAACGATGTTGACAAGGCGCGCCTAAACGCCTATCACAAGCTCGTTTATGAAACGCTCGCACCGTATATGGAAAAAGACGAGCTTGTATGGCTCAAGCATTACACCCGCGAGATATAAAAAAAGCGGCGCGGCCTTAAATCAAGGCCGCGCCGTTTCTCTATCTTTCTTCAAAAAACTCTATCTGCTCGCCCACAGGGCCTGTGCAGAAGGCTATTCTGGCCGGAAATTCCGGCTTGGACGCAATAACAATGTCCTTTGGCTCAACAAAAACCTCATAGCCCGCCTCGCGCACAGCCTTCGCGCACGCGTCAACATTCCTCGTCGCAAGAGCGAAATGCCGCACAGCGCCTTGGGACAGCGCTTTATCGGCGTTTGCAAATATTTCGATAAGCCCGTTGCCGCTTGAAAGCATTATGCCGCTTTTGTCGCCATCGCCCCAGCGCCTTATAACGCTAAGCCCAAGCACGTCCCTGTAAAACGCGATGGTTTTGCTAAATTCAGCTTCGCCCGCGCATTTTAGCGCCACATGATGTATTCCGCTTATAAGCTCACTCATCGTCCTGCTCGCTTTCTGCAGCGCTGGGCTTTGCGGGCGCGTGGCCGCGCTTTTTTGCCGAGTTCTGCCTGATGGCTTCCAAAAATTCCCTGTCGGCCTCCGCCTTGATCTTTTCAAGCTCCGCGCGCACAAGCTCGCGATCCTCGCCGCCAAGCTCATGGTCGGGGCGGCCGTGCCTTCTTGAGGTCTTTTCATGCCGCCTTAGCGCAACCACCAGCATTATAGATTGCGTGAGCGTAATCAGAGCAAAGGCAAATATCAGCCATACAGACATTTCGCTCGTGAGAAATTCCATAAATGGGTTCACCCTGTCAATCACGAAAAATGTGAGCAGCATGCCTGATATTATTATGCACGCGTGCGCGAGCACCTTAAATATGATGTGCCTGTTTTTCATCAGTTGCCTCCCTGAACGCTGTCCGCGCCATAGCCGATATAAATTATATCGCTGCTTGCGCGTCCGCCGCCCGATGGCTCGTTTATTACCTCGCCCTCAAAAACCATCGTCGCGGTAGCGCCGCCGTCAAGATTATATGCCACCTTGCAGCCCAAAAGCTCCATGAGCGAGGCAAGCTCCGCAAGCGTCATGCCTTCAGAATCCGCCTGCCGGCCGTCCACCACAACGAAGCAATAATGCCCCGGCGCATAATAGCCGATGGCGCAGCGCGGGTTTTCGCCGGATACCCTGGATTCAAATTTGGTTAGCGCGTGTCCCTGAGCGTCGAGGAGCGACGGGCCGAACGCCCACGATTGATAGGCGCCGCGCGATATTGCGTCGTCCAAATTGAAATCGTCCTTTGAATAGGTTTCCATAGTGCCGTCAAGATATAATAGCAGCACGTCGCGCCGCATGGCGTCCCTGTAAAGCTGCCCGTTCCTTATCACAAGGCCGGATTGCCTTGCGCCGTAATAATCGCCGTTTATGGCAATTATAGCATTGTTGTCAGCGGCGATGTTTTTGGGCCAGTCGGAGTGACCGGTGCCAAATGTGTCGTCCGCAAAGGCCGTTTTAAGATAGGCGATATTGCGAATATAAATGTCCGCGCAGTAATAGGTCACCTTGTCGCGGTAAACCTGCTCAACGTTTACGCTTATATTATCGTCCTGATAGGAGCGATAGCCGCCGGTCGCCGCTTTTTTGGGGAACGTTTGCGAAAAATCGCCTATGGGCGCGGCGGTAGGCTCGGGTGTTGAAACGGGCTCGTCCTGATAGGGCGAGGCGGTCTCGTCGAGCATGCTCATAAGGTATGGCTTGGGCGTGGGCGTGGGCGCGCTTGGAGCTACCGGCGCGGGAGTTGCTATAGTGATAGGGTCGCCGCCGGAGCGCGGCATAACGTGGTGAAAATAAGCGAATACAACGAGCGCCGCGCCAAGACCTAATATGTCGAAAAGCGCAATAAATGCGCCGTGCAGCGGTTTCTTTCTTTTGTGCGTCATATAATTTATGCCAAGCGCAAACTTGTCGGATTCACGCCATACCTTCCATAATATATCGAAAAATATTATATCACGCCCTATGGCGTTTAACCACCATATTATATGTAAAATACGTGAAAACAAAAATTGAATTATTCGAGAATATCGTTTGTGTTTGTTCGCCTGCGATGATATAATATTGCACGCGCTAAGGAGTGCGTAGCTTTGGATTATGTTTTGATACCGGCGTATCAGCCGGATATAAAGCTGATAAAATTATGTGAAAGGCTTGTTGGCAGCTTTGCGGTCATCGTGATAAACGATGGGAGCGACGCTGATAAAGCGAGCGTTTTTTCGGCGGTGCGCGAGCTTGGCTGCATTGTTTTGGAGCATATAAAAAATATGGGCAAGGGCGCGGCGCTAAAAACGGGCATAAAGTATCTCTGCGCCAATGTGGACGCCAGCGCGCCCGCCGTGCTCGTCACTGCCGACGCGGACGGTCAGCACAAATACGACGACATTTTGGCCGTTGCCAAGGCCGCGCATGAAAATCAAGAAAAGCTGGTGCTCGGCTGCCGCACCTTAAAGGATATGCCGCCGCGCTCGCGCATTGGCAATACTCTCACAAGATGGGCGTTCGTGCTTTCTACCGGCCGCAATGTGTCGGACACGCAAACGGGGCTTAGAGGCATGGCTCGCGGCCTGTGGGAGCGCATGCTAACGCTCGCGGGCGATCGCTACGAATATGAAATGAATATGCTTCTTGAGCTCGATTCTCTGGGCATGAAGCACTTTGAGGTGCCTATTTCCACCGTGTATATAGATAACAACAGTTCAACTCATTTTCACGGCCTGAAGGACGGCGCTCGCGTTTTCTCGCGCGTGCTTTCACGCCTCGTAAAATATTGCGCCTCGTCTATAGTCTGCGCGGGCGTGGACTATTCGGCGTATCTGCTTTTAATGATGTGGCTCACGCCGCAGTATAGCTTTATCGGCGCAAGGGTGGTGAGCAGCGTGCTCAATTACGAATTGAACCGCAACGCCGTATTTAAAAGCACTCCATCGGCGGTAAACGCGCTCAAATTCGCCGTGCTGGTGGCATTTGTCATGTGCGTCGGCTCGCTCGCGGTAAAATATCTTGTGAGCGCGGGCGTTGGCTCGCTAATATCAAAGATAGTAGTGGACGTGGTGCTTTTCATATTCAATTATATTATGCAAAATAAAGTAATATTTAGACGCAATAAAAAAGAAACTGTCAAATAAGTTAAAAATGCTTTTATATGCCATTTTGGGACGTTATGGCAAAATTTTTGCGCACAAAAATTGACAATATACCGCCTGTGGTATACAATTATTGAGTAGATGTGTGTATATCCGTCATCTTTCATACCAAATACATAAATTTCGAGATGGAGATAAGCGATGATCGTACTTGATGAATCAAAATGCGTTGGCTGTAACTCCTGTATAAGAGAATGCCCGGTCCGCGAGGCAAATATTGCAAGAACCGATGGCAACGGGAAAACGATAATACATGTCGATCCTGAAAAGTGCATCAAGTGTGGCAACTGCATAAAGGGCTGCAATCACAAAGCGCGCTCCTTCACCGATGATACGGACGCGTTCTTCCGCGATCTGCGCTCCGGAGCAAAGATAACGCTTATCGCCGCGCCGAGCATGAAGGTTGCGTTCGATGGCAACTGGCGCAATGTGCTAAGCTGGTTCAAACGGCAGGGCGTTGAAAAAATATACGATGTTGGCCTCGGCGCGGATATTTGCACCTGGGCGCATCTAAAGCTCATGAAGGAGACGGGGGCGAGGCATCTTATCTCGCAGCCGTGCGCCGCAATAGTTAATTATATCACCACGTATAGACCGGAGCTCATTAAAAATCTCTCGCCTGTGCAAAGCCCTATGGCTTGCCTTGCGGTGTTCATCAAAGAATATGAGCACAGCGCCCACCGCATCGCCGCGCTCTCGCCGTGCATAGCCAAGGGCGATGAGTTCACCTCAACCGGGCTTATAGACTATAATATCACCTTCCAAAAGCTGCGCGAGCGCTTTGCCTCAGAGGGCATCAATTTCCCGCGCGACAATAAAAACAGCGACTTTGAATTCGATTTCTCGCAGGGCTACTTGGGCAGCATATATCCAAAGCCCGGCGGTTTGTCGGACAATTTGGCAAAGCACGACCATACGCTCAATATAGTAAGCTCGGAGGGTCTGCATAAGGTATACAGTGAGCTGGATTTATATTCAATGGAGCCAGAGGGTGTGATACCCGATGTTTTCGACGTGCTTTCCTGCTCCGCGGGCTGCAATGGCGGCCCCGCGATAGGCGTGAACTACACAAGCTTCAATGCTGAAAAGGTTATGCATGACGTTAAGCTGTATAAGCTTAACAATTATGAAAATAAAACTCGTGAAAAGCGCCAGTTTGCGATGTTTGACAGAAAGCTGCGCCTTGAGCACTTCATTCGCAAGTATGAAGCAAAGCAGTCCATAGGTCACGACCCCACGGTGGACGAGATAGACGCAACGCTCACCAAAATGGAAAAATTCTCCGAGAGCGAGCGCAAGTACGACTGTCACGCCTGCGGCTATAGGAGCTGCCGCGATATGGCGTGGTCTATATGCAAGGGACTCAACGTTATTGAAAACTGCGTAGAGTATTCGCGCAAGCAGTCCGAGAAAAAGACGCACGCGCTTGCGGATATGAGCACGAATATATCCACCATGACCGATACGCTCATTCGGCTTTATGGCGATCTCGGCTCCGCGATAGACCGCGTGGGCGGTGAGGTGATCAATATAGACGGGCTGAATGTTTCCAATCGTGAAAAAATGGAAACCATCACCGAGGAGGTTCGCTCGCTTAGAGAGGTATGCGCCAGCATAATAAATTCTATGGGCAGCATATCCGCCAATATAGAGGGCTTTGCCGAAATGACGCAGAGCGTTTCCACTATAGCAAGGCAAATAAATCTCGTTGCGCTCAATGCCAGCATAGAAGCGTCGCGCGCGGGCGAGTTCGGCTCAGGCTTTGCGGTTGTGGCAAACGAGGTGCGCTTGCTCGCCAAAAACTCCGCCGAAGCGGTGGGCGACGCGCAGAGCAAGCAGGTATCCGTTGAAAAATCCATAGGCGAGATAGGCGATATGATAGAAACCATCAATTCGCTCACTCAAAAGCTCAATAACTCCATCGAGGATATGCGCGCCAACATAGGCGATACGGAAGCGAGCGGCAAGCAGATAGGCTCGTCCATGCACGATATACAGGATATATCGAGCAGCGTCTCCGGCCTCGCCAATCAAACCAGCGCCGTGCTAGCGCAGCATAATCAGGCGTAAAAGCCTCGGCATTAAGGGCAAAAAAAACCGTTGAGACGCATAATATGCACCTCAACGGTTTTTATTCTATTGGCGGTGTGCTTTTATCTGGTTATTGTGGAATGGCTGTAAATGTAGAATTCCTCTGTATACATCACGTTGGCCACCATAACCCCGTCCGCCTCGGCCACAAGGTCCAGCGCGGGCACATAATCGGCGTGCGCGCGCAGAACATGGGCGAGATAGTGCTCGTTGCAGCCGGGGTGATGCGCGTTCCAAAAAGCCTCGCGCGCTATTTCCTCAACTCGCCTGAAATCATTTTCGGTTTCGTTTCTAAATGCAAGCATTTTTATTTTCCGGTATGAGGCGTCGTCCCCGACGCCCCTCGCGTTTTCTTGATTTTATCCCTTTATCACTTTGAGCGCAGCCTTCGCCACGTTTTCGGCGGTAAAACCGTATTCGTCAAAAAGCTTTCCGGCAGGTGCGGACGCGCCGAAGTCGTCGTGCGATATAACAGCGCCGTCAAGCCCTGTGTATTTGTGCCAGCCAAAGCTTGTGCCTGCCTCAACGGCAACTCGCTTGCGCATAGCCTTTGGCAGCACGCTTTCGCGGTAGGCCTCGTCCTGTTCGTCGAAAAGCTCCATGCAGGGCATCGAAACGAGCCGCGCGGTGAAGCCCTGAACGGAGAGTATGTCGGCCGCCTTGTATATCAGCTCCACCTCGGAGCCTGAGGCCATCAAAATCACGTCCGGTTCGCCCTTTGGCTCGCGCAGTATGTAGCCGCCGCGAAGCGCGCCCTCGCCTGTGCCTTC
>CAZZNN010000057.1:0-2026 GCA_964655605.1 uncultured Oscillospiraceae bacterium | reverse complement strand
GGCAAATTTTGGCGCGAAAGCGCGAGTGCGGTGGGCTTTTGCGCCTTGAGCGCGCTAAGATATGCAAAGGCACATTCCTTCGCGTCCGCCGGACGGTATACGTTAACGCCGGGAGTTGCGCGCAGCGCCGCCACATGCTCTATGGGCTGATGCGTTGGGCCGTCCTCGCCAACACCTATGCTGTCGTGCGTGAGTATGTATAGCACGGGCAGCTTCATAAGTGCGCTGAGGCGAAGCGCGGGTTTAAGATAGTCCGAGAATACGAGGAACGTCGCGCAGTAGGGGCGCAGGCCGCCATAGAGCGCCATGCCGTTGCACGCGCACGCCATGGCAAATTCGCGTATGCCAAAGTGTATGTTGGGCGCGTCGGGCGTTTCGGCCGAGAAAAAGGGCAGACCCTTGAGCTCAGTCATGTTGGAGGAGCACAGATCCGCGCTGCCGCCAAAAAACTCAGGTATAAGCGGATAAAGCTTGTTAAGTATATCGCCGGATATGGAGCGCGTCGCCTTAGGCGCGTCAAGCGTATAGCTCCTTAAAAGCGCCTCGGCCTCATTTGAAAGCTCGCCGCTCTGCCATGATAAAAGCTCCTTGTAAAGCTCTGGATACGCCTTTTTATAGCCGTCGAGCATAATGTCGTATTCCTTGTGCGGCCTTGCGCATTCATCTGCAAGCTCGGCAAAATGCGCCTTCACCTCATCGGGTATGGTAAAGGGCGGATAATTATAGCTTAGATCCTCGCGCATCTTGGCTATCGCCTCCTCACCAAGCGGTGAGCCGTGCGCTGAGGCCTTGCCCTCCTTGAGCGTGCCGTGAGCTATTTTGGTTTTCACTATTATAAGTGTAGGCTTTGCGGCCTCGCGCTTTGCTTCGCTAAGAGCAAGCGTTATAGCGTCGATGTTTTCACCGTCGTCAACGCTTATAACCTGCCAGCCGTAAGCGTCGTAACGTTTTAACACGTTTTCACGGAAAGCAACATCGGTGTTTCCTTCTATCGTAATATTGTTGCTGTCGTAGAGCACTATGAGCTTGCCAAGGCCAAGCGTTCCCGCCAGGGAAGCCGCTTCCGAAGCAACTCCCTCCATCATGCAGCCATCGCCCGCGAGCGCATAGGTGAAATTGTTAAAAACGGGGAAGCCGTCGCGGTTAAAATGCGCCGCAAGCCGCTTTTGCGCCATCGCCATGCCCACAGCCATCGCTATGCCCTGACCGAGCGGGCCGGTGGTGGCCTCAACGCCCTTTGTGTGGCCGTGCTCCGGGTGACCTGGGGTGAGGCTGCCCCATTGGCGGAAGGATTGAATATCCTCCATACTCACGGGATAACCGTAAAGGTGCAATAGCGCGTATTCCAGCATCGAAGCGTGCCCGGCTGAAAGTATGAAGCGGTCGCGACCCTGCCATGAGGGGCACTTGGGGTCGTGACGCATTTGCTTCCACAAAGCGTAGGCCATGGGCGCTGCGCCTATGGGAAGGCCGGGGTGTCCGCTTTTTGCTTTTTCTATAGCGTCGGCGGCAAGCACTCGCATAGCGGAGATACAGAGCTTATCGTTTTGAATCATAAAGGTAAAACCTCCTCATGAACATTCGTTTCATTTTTAGCATATCACATATTCTTTGATAAGAAAACGGGTTAGATTTAGTATATCTTGTGAACTTGATTGTTTTAGGGTTGACATCGGTCAAAGGCAGTTTTATGATGAATATGCGTGAAAAAGTTGTATTATATATAACGAAACAACACGCATAATAAAAACATATATCTTTGTGGAGGTAAAAATGAACGCATACATCGAGAGAGTTTTGGATCAGGTGAAGAAGCGCAATCATGACGAGCCTGAGTTCCTTCAGACTGTTGAAGAAGTGCTCAAGTCCCTTGAAACCGTAGTAGCGCAGCACCCCGAATACGAGAAGATGGGTCTTCTTGAAAGGCTGACCGAGCCTGAGCGCGTTATAGAATTCCGCGTTACTTGGGTTGACGATGCGGGCAAGGTTAATGTAAACCGCGGCTTCCGCGTCCAGTTCAACAGCG
>CAZZNN010000056.1:0-10714 GCA_964655605.1 uncultured Oscillospiraceae bacterium | reverse complement strand
ACCAGTTTCTTGTATAGGTGCGCTTTGGCGTTTTATTATCCTCGAGATATTTTTTCACCTTATCCTTATTCTTGAAGTACACTATAGCGATCAAGCCAAGTATAAGCGTCATAAGGCTGTATGCCACAATGTTCTGCCAAAGCTCCGGCAGAGTGGCGAGCAGATCGCTCCATAGCTGGCCTAAGATATAGTTATTGTATATATGCAGCACGCACGACCAGATTATGCCGTACTCTATGCATATATAGCCGAACATGAGACCTATGACGAAGGTGAGTATCGTCTGGCGGAAGTCCGCGTGCATGAGCCCGAATATCACCGAGCTCGTTACTATGGCGAATATCTTGCCATATTTCTCAAGCCCGCGCATTACGAAGCCGCGATACATAAGCTCCTCCGCTATCGGCCCGATAAGCGCCGCGTAGAGCATGAGCGACAGTGTGACAGAGTAATCCGTCTCCATGGCCGCGCTGCCCGTGAGCGTGTATCCAAGCGCGTTTAGCCCAAGCTCGATAACATGGAATATAAGCGTGAAGAGGAGCTGTATCCCCAGTATCGCAGCCGCCGTAAAGAGCAGCGTCTTTACGGTCATCTTTTTGCCGGTGGCGAACGTCGCCTTTAAAGCGCACGACCCGGGATAAAGCTCCGGCTGCTTTTTCTTCGTGTTGTAATAAAGCCACGTTAACGCGAGCGCCATCACGACCGAGATCAATACCACCCAGCCAAGCCCGCTGCTATTGGTGTCAAGGCTCGCCGCTATGCTTTCCTCGTCCATGGGTATGCCGTTTGCGGCATAGTATATTGCGCTGACTATAATTTGCAGCACATAGGATACAATGTTGTAGAGTATAACGCCGAAAGCGGTTATTGACATCGCCTTGCGAAACGCCCTGTTGAGCGCGCCCCGCTCCTTCTTTGAAGCTTCCATACTATTTTTTCTCCTTCTTTTTAATGACGCAGCTTAGCATCATCGCCGTCCATAGCAGCACCGCAATGACGAGCAGCACGGCACACACGAGCGCCGATATGAGATTTGTGTATATATTGGAAAGCAATCGCGCGGCTATAAGCAGCATGACTGCCGGCAGCATTACGCGCAGCGAACGCGTCGATGAGGTGAGCGTGCCGCCCGCGCGCGCGGGGATTATGCCCGCTATTATCATTATTATGCTTGCCGCAAGACCCATGAACTGTATGCCGAATATGCATACGACGTATACAATATCGCCAACATCAACGTTAACTCCATTGAGAATGGACGAGAACGACGATATGCCGAACATCGCAAGCAGCAGCGCGCCAAGCGCGCCTACCGCGATGAACGCGATGCCAAGCACCATGCGCAGCATACTGCTTTTCTCAGGCTCCGCCTTTGCCGCGACCGTTGTGTCAGCCGCAGCCGCTGCCGTTGTGTCAGCCGCCGCCGCGACCATTGTATCCGCTGCCGTTGTGCCAGCCGCAGCCGCGACCATTGTATCCGCCGCCGCTGCCGCAGCCGCGACCGTTGTATCCGCTGCCGCTGCCGCAGCTGCGTCGGCAGTTGCGCTGACCGCCGCCGCTGTTGCCGCCTTCGCCTTGCGCGGCGTCTTTAGCTCGTCTGGAAGGTCTTTAACGCATCGGCGCTTCAATTCGTCCCAAGTGGAGGTGATGGCGCCGGTGGGGCAGGCCGCCTTGCACTCGCCGCAGCGTATGCATTGGGTGCTGTTTGGCGTCTTCCAAACCTTTATATCCATATTGCACGCCTTTTGACACGCGCCGCAGCCTATGCACTTATCCTCCGCCACGCGGTAGCGATACAGCGATATGGGGTTGCACACGCCGTAGAGCGCGCCGAGCGGGCACACATATTTGCAGAATGGGCGGAAGGAGATAACGCTCAATAAAAGCGTCGCCGCGAGAATGGCTATCTTGAGCCAGAAGCGCCAGCCTATGGTGTCCGCAAGCCCCGGATTTGAGGCGACGAGCGGTATGCCCGCGAAAAGCGTGCCGCTCGGGCAGATAAATTCGCAATACCACGGCTTGCCGTTGCCCGCGTCGTTTACGATGAGGCCGGAGAGCAGGAATACGAACACCGCCAGCACTATATAGCGCAAAAAGCGCAGGTATTTGTGGCCGGGCAGGTTTTTGAGCTTCTTTACGAATGGGATCTTATACAATAGATCCTGCACCAGCCCAAACGGGCAGAGGAAGCCGCACACAAGCCTGCCAAACAGCGCGCCCACGGCCATTATAAAGCCGAAAACATAGCACGAAACCGTGAATTCGCTGCTCGTTATAACAGCTTGAAGCGAGCCTATCGGGCAGGAGAACAGCGCGCCCGGGCAGGAATAGCAGTTGAGCCCCGGCACGCAGAAAACCTTGTTTTCGCCGCTGAATATCTTGCCCTTCACAAAGCCGCTCGCGTAGCCGTTTGTCAGCGCGAAGAACGCCGCCTGGAACCAGTGGCGGAATACGCTCGGATTTTTTTTCTTCTTCATCAGCCTATACCTATACATTCCATACAAATTTTAATGGCCTTTTGCAGCACTATAACCGTTTCGCCGTTGCTTACGCCCACTATGATGAGCGCGGCTCCGGCTGCAAGCACGAGCGTGCCTAAGATGTAGCGCGCAGTCTCGGTAAATTTCATTCGGTACTCCTTTCAGGCCGTCAGTTGGCGTTAAGCAGATTGTTGATTTGCAGCGTGTAGCCCGCCGGCGAGAGCGCGCCGGTGGAATGGATTATATTGCCGTCGCTATCGAGATAGTAGATAGTGGGCAGGCTCGTTGCGTACAGATCGCAAAATTCCTTGTTAAACTCCTTGTCCGAGATAAGCTGAGGATAGTGTACGCCCGCTTTTTCGGATATTCTCTGCGCCGTGGCGGCTATAGTCTCGTCATAATCGCCGTTCCTGTCATAAATATCGGTGCATATACCTATATACAGCACCTTGTTATCAGGAAACGCGGTGTCGAGCATGTCGCTGAACTGCGCCGCCGCAGGCATGTCTTCAACGCAGTGGAAGCACCACGTCGCCCACATGTCAACAACGACAATGTCGTATTCGGCTATGTCGGCCGAAGTGAACTCATCGCCATCAAAGGTTTTGAGCTTCAGCGCTTTAAAATCCGTTACGTCGCTAAGCGGCTTTGTCGCGCTCACGATAGCGCCCTGCTGATTGAAAAAAATCAGCATGAACACCGACAGCGCCACCAGCATGGCATAGCACACATACCGCACGGCCTTCATGTCCTCCCGATAAAAGAACAGTTCCTTTAAGATGGATTTCGTCATGCTCACCTCCGGCATAAACCAATATTTTTATACTGTAATATGTATTATAATACATCTTTTGCAACAAATCAGTAACAATAAAGCGGCGCTCTATGCCGCCGCTTTCCTGCGCTTCAAAAGCGCCCTGCCCCAGCCCCACAGCGGGAGTAAATATAAATAGAAGGCGAAAAGTATGCTAAGCGCGGGTGCGCCGACGCTCGCGAGCGGCACGGCGGAGGCTATGCTCCACGGCACCAGCGGCGAGGTGACCACCGCCGTATCCTCGAGCGCCAGCGCCATTTCGCTTTTATCGGGAAATTCGTCCTTCATGAGCTGATGCGTGAGCATTATGCAAAGCGTTTGATTGCATGCCACCATGCCCGCGACTACGCTTGTGATAAACGCGCCGCCAAATGGCGTAAGCTTGGTTGAAAGCTTGGCAAGGCGGCTTTTTAGATCGTCCAAAAGGCCGGTGCCGTCGAAAATACCGGAGTAGGAGCTTGAAATAATGATTATCACCGCAGGGCGCAGCATGGATACGAGGCCGCCGCCGTTCATCATGGCGCCAAGCTGCGCGTCGGGCGCGGTGTAGCCCATGATGAGGGTGTTTAAGAGGGTGAGCGCAGGGAGCTTCTGCACGAATACGCACACGATAAGCGCCGTGGCTATGCTTATGAGCATTGTGAATTTGACCTTTACCTTAAAAAGCGACAGCACTATTATGAGCGCCGCGGGCAGCACGGTTGTGAAATGCAGCGAAAAATGCTCGCTGAAGGAGTCGATTATTTCTGATGAATATTCGCCCTTTGCGCCGAAAAAGCCGAGCGCGAGATATATTGCGCACGATATTATAAAAGGCGCGAGCGCCGAGCGCAGCATGCGCTTTATATTGTCAAAAATATCGGTGCCGGTCAATTCGCACACGAGCAGCGCGCTCGTTGACATGGGCGAGGAGCGATCGCCAAAGAATGCGCCCGCGAGCACCGCGCCGCCGAGAAACAGCGGGTTTGCGCCCATCGCCGCGCCTATTGCTGCGGTTATCACGCCCATTGTGGCGGCAGTGCCAAAGGACGTGCCCGTGAGCACAGAAACTATGGCGTTTAAAAGGAATACGAGCAATAGATATATCTCAGGCGTGATAAGCCGCGCCGCCGCCGTTATAATAAAGGCGACTGTGCCGCTCGCGCGCCATGTTGCGGTGATGCAGCCTATTAAAAGGAACACCGTTACAACGTTTTTCACCGTTTTCACGCCCGTGAGCGAGAAGGCAAGCATTTGCCGCACGGTGCGCTTTTTATATAAGCCGTAGCAGAAAAAAAGCGCATAGCCTATAAGGAGCGCATAAACGAGCGATATATCAAGCGCGAGGCACGCAATGAGCGCGACCGCGAAAAGCGCGATGACAAGTGTTGACATAAAATATTCCCTTTCGGCAAATATTATACAGCCAAGACGGGGACAAGCGCAAGCGCAAATCGTCCGCGCTTATAAGGGCGGGGTCAGCCCCCGCCTGCGGGGGTGTTGCGCAAAATCTGAGCGCGCGGCAGTGCGTCGTGTAGGGCTCGCCCCGCCTGCGGGGGCGTTGCGCGTATAAGGGCGGGGTCAGCCCCCGCCCATGGTGATTGCGCCTGTGTTTTGCCCTGCGCCCCCGTCAGGAGCGCTTTTTAAATTTGTTGAACGCCCAGCCGATTATCATTACGACCGCGAAGAATATAAGGTAGCCGCACACCTGCTCCAGGCCCTTGCCCACCACGCAGCAATACACCATGAATACGCAGCACACTATTCCAAGCCCCGGCATTATGAAGCGCTTGAAGAAATTGAATTCCTTGCACTTTACCATGAGCGCGATGAACATGGGGATATACATTGCGTATAGGTTGACTATGGATATTTCGTCCGGCTCCCAGCCGACCCAAAGCGAGTTGTGTACGCCGCCGAAGAAATCCGGCCCCTTCATCCACATCAAAACCGTCCAGCCGTACCACGCGCCCGCGAGCACGAGGCCGATGAGGCTCGATTTAATGGCGAAATTATTCTGCCTGTCAACATCCGCGTAAAAATCCGGCCTCGGCCCCATGCCGCGCACCGCCACCGAATACATGCCGCGGCACGATGCCATAACAAGGCCGTTCATTGTGCCAAGGCAGCTTATCGCCACGAATACGAGCACTATTGTGCCGGCGGCAGGCCCGAATATATTGGCAAACGCTATCTGCGGGAGCGTCTCACCGAGCGGCCATGTGCCAAGTATCGTCTCAACGCTGCCTATGCTGCTCATTGAGAAAATGTATGTGCAATAGAGCACCGTGCAAAACAGTGCGCCGAATATCAGCGCGAGCGGCAGATTTTTCTTGGCGTTTTTAAGCTCCTGATTTATGCTCGTGGCGATTATCCACCCCTCGTAGGCGAAGGCGAACGCCACAACGCCGCTGAAGATCCCGCCTGCGCCCGCAGACTCGGTGACTGTGTTTAGCACGGCCGTCGTCGCGCCGTTTGAAAGCCCCGCTATCGTGCCAACTATCGCCATGAGTATGAGCGGCACAAGCTTTATCACCGTCATGGACACCTGAAGCTTGCCCGCAAGCTTGGGGCTGAGCCCGTTTATGCCGTAACCTATCATCAGATACGCCGCGCCAAGACCCACCGCCTCGACGGATATGGAGCCCGTCGCGAAATCGAGCACCTGTATGCCAAACAACGGGCATGTGAACATCGCCGCGAAGAAGGCGAGTATAGCCGCAAGCGTGGGATAGTAGATGGTGGTCATGAACCAGCCCACATAATATGCGTATTTCGGCCCTAAAGCGACCTCGGCATAGTCCACAACGCCGTTGACTTTTTCAAACTTACTGCTAAGCTCCGCGAACACCAGCGAGCATATAATGCATATAACGCCCACTATGCCCACCACGAGCACGGCCTCGAGCATGTTGCCTCCGGTAAGGCTCAATACCTTGCCGCCCTTTATGAATATGCCGGAGCCTATCACTATGCCTATTACCATAGCTATAGCCGTTGGCAATCCATACCTTTTTTCCATAGTATTATTGTCTTTGATAAAGCAGCCCTTCCTTCAAATAATTTAAATGATATAATATATGATATAGAATATAATTGCAATAGGAATTTTGCATAAATGTCACAAAATTATTTAAATTGACGAGGGAGGCGGTGGGCGGGACGGCGTATGTGCGCGGCGCCCCGTAGGGGACGGCAAAATCGCAAACCCCGCGGCCACCGCAAACCCCGCGGCGGGAGCAAGCCCCCCGCGGCCACCGCAAACCCCGCGGCGGGAGCAAGCCCCCGCCCTACATGAACTAATCGCGAAGCGATTAGTTCTTACGAGAACGCTTCGCGTTCTCTGTTTTCACCTGACACCGGCGTAAGCCACTGTGTGCGGCGGGAGCAAGCCCCCGCCCTACATGAACTAATCGCGAAGCGATTAGTTCTTACCAAATCGCTTCGCGTTCGGGCTATTCCATCGTTTTAAGCTTTCTCATTATTTCGTCGAGCGAATGCGCTTGCTTTAGGAGCTGCTCGGACGCGGCGGCGCTTTCCTCCGCCGTGGCGGCGGTGGTTTGCACGACCGAGGATATTTGCTCAACGCCTGTGGATATTTGCCTAAGCTGCGCGGATTGCTCGCCCGCGGCCATGGTTATCTCGTCCATGCCCTGGGCTACAAGCCCGGCAAGCCTGTTGGTTTCGGTGAAGGATACCTCGGCGCTGTTTGCAAGCGCACGTCCCTGAACAACCGCCTCGGCGGATCTTATAAGCAGCTCCGCGCTGCTCTTTGCCGATTCAGCCGAGCGCTGCGCGAGAGTGCGCACCTCGTCCGCCACCACGGCGAAGCCGCGCCCCGCGTCGCCCGCGCGCGCCGCTTCCACGGCCGCGTTGAGCGCGAGTATATTGGTTTGGAAGGCGATGTCCTCTATCACCTTTATGACCTTGCTTATATCATTTGAGGTATGCTCTATTTGGGCCATCGCCTCGAGCAGCTTGGCCATTTCACCAAGGCTCACATTCATTGTGGAGCCCGCGTGGCGGGTGATGTCGGCAGCCTCCTTGGCCTTGCTGTAGGTGTCGTCCACATGCGATGAAACCTCGGTTATGCTCGATGAAAGCTCCTCCACCGCCGCCGCCTGCTCGGTTGCGCCCTGAGCGAGCGTCTGCGAGCCCATGGATATTTGCTGCGAGCCCATCGCTATCTGCTCAGACGCCATGCGCACGCCCTTTAGCACGTCGCCAAGCTTATCCCTTATGCTGCGCACGGATAGAAGCAGGTGCTTGTATTCGCCCGTATACTGGCTCTCGTCCGAGGTGACGGCCGTGAAATCGCCGCCGGCCATGCTCTCCAGTATATCGCCTATATCCGCTATAATAAACGTTACCCTTTGCGCCATAGCGTTGAAAAGCCGCGCGAGCTCGCCTATTTCATTGGCGCTAGATATATCGAGCGCGAAATCGAAATTGCCGCCTTCGAGCTGCCTTGCCGCTTCGGAAAGCTTGTCGAGCGGCTTTAGCTCGCGTCTTAGCCTTGAGAAAAGCAGCGCTATTATCAATATCACCGCCGCCAGCGATATGCCCACTAAAAACAGCGTTAGCTGCGCGGCCTCCTTGGTCATATCGGAGGTGGAAAGCGAGGTCTGCGCCCACCAGCCCTCGTCCGCGCAGGTGATGGGCGAGAAGAAGCGCGTGACGACATCGCCGTTTATGCGCGCCGTTTCAATGCTGAAGGGCTCGCCCTGCGCAAAGCTCGATTGTATTTGCGCGTATTTATCGGCTTGCGTGAAAAGCTCAGAGAAGTCCTGGCCTATCATGTCGGTATGGCCGCTGTCATAAACTATGGTGCCGGTGTCCGAAATTATTCCTGCGAACATGGACGGATAGTCCTCGCTGCTTATCTGTATCGCGGAAAACGCGTCGAGCGCAAGGTCGGCGGATACCGTGCCTATCACCTTGCCGCCGAAGTGTATGGGCTGGGCGAGAGTTATCATATTTATGCCGTCGAACACAAACGGGTCGGTCACGAATATGCGATCCTCGCGCAAAGCGCCGCTATAATATTCCTCGGCGCCGTAATCATCGGTGTAGAGCTCCACCTTGTCCGCCGCACAGGCAGCGGCGTCCATATAAAGCGCGTAATGCTCAATGTCGGAGGCGAATTGATAAGGCTCGAAGAACACGCCCATGCCTATTATGCTCTTGCTGTCAAGCACGAGCGGCTTGAATTCGCTTATCAGATACGCCTCTATATCGGCAAGCGCCTCGCTCACCTTTAACCCGGGGATAGCGCTTGCAACGCTGCCCTTTCGCGAGGAGGCGCGCGCGAGCAGCCGCTCTATCTGCGTGCATATACGCGCCGCGGCGCTGGACGACTCATCGAATATGAGCTGTATCTCCACGGCGTTGCTTTGGCCTATTGCCGTGAATTCGCCCCTGGTGCGGCGCTTCACGGTATCGCTTGAGGAAACGATAGAAAACACGCTTAAAACCGTCACGCATGCCACTACCAGCAAAGCCACCGTTGCGGACAAAGAGACAGAGAGCTTTTTGCTTTTCATTGGGTTTGTCCTCCTGCACATTGGTTGAATCTGCGTATTATAAAGAAAAGCACGCGGCTACATCCCTCATGCTCCTCTTTCCCTTCAGGCTCTACTTAGATTTAGTTAAAGTATATATGCCGGATAAATGCGCTTCAATACGAAGGCCATCAACGCCGCGCTTTGCGCCATGAACTGCTGCTTATCGCGTCCAAAACGGCTATTTCAGCTTGCTTCTGAGCTCATTTATGCGTTCGCGGCTGATGAAAACCACATCGCCGTTGCACATGTGCGCGCAATTTTTACGAATACCGTTTACAGCGGCGCAGTTGACAATATAGCAGCGGTGACAGCGCATGAACCGGCGGCCGGGCAGGCGAGTTTGGATATTGGATATTTTATCGTTCACCTCGTAGGATTTATTGGAGGTGATTATGCGGCATTTGCGGCCGTTGGACTCAAGGTAAACTATCTCCTTAAACGAGATATTATGAACCGTTTGATTTATTTTCACCTGAAGCACGTCCGACTGGCTTGTGACATCGCGCCGCATATACAGTATCACGCGGCTCTCATCGGTCTTTGTGAGATAGGTGAAATAATGCTGCTTTATCGTGGGCGTGCCGTCCGGATATGCGCCGTAGCCAACGAAGGAATATGCGCTGCCCGTGTTGAGCTGCGCGCGAAGGTTTTTGAGGCTGAAGCAATATTTAAGATATTCGCGGTTGTCCTCCGTGGCGTAGCGCGCGCAGTGCGCGGATATGGTCCTTTCATAAGAGGTGTTTATCTTGTTGGGGTAGAGCTCGCTGTTTTCAGGGTCGAGTATCATCATGAAGCAATCGGAATCCGGAAATATGCAGCCTATAAAATCATAGCTCTCCTCAAGCACGGTGTCGAATATGCGCTGCCTGAACTGGCTGTCGTTTACGTCGCTCCAGGTAAAGAGCGCCACAATATCCCCCGTGGACGGGCTTTTGAGCATATTCATTATCAGCTTTCGCCAATAGAATTGGCCGTTCACTTTAAGCTCCAGCGCATAATGCTGATGCGTTTTGCCGCTTGCAAAATCGCGCATGAGCTTGCCACGATCGAAGGCTTTTGCGAGCTTGGCCTTTTGCGCCGCGTCGCTCATCGCGTTTATAAGCGCCGCGAAATAGCCGCTCGCGCTGCCGTCGCCAAGCCTGCCGTCGCGAAGGAACACGCTGCGCGGCGCGTCGACGGTGTTTTTTGTGAGATTCATATATGCGCAATACTCGCCCTCCGTCTCCACGCACTTTAGCGCCGCAAGCTCGTCGCTGCCGCTATAAAATACGGAGGGAACACGCATGTATCCCTCCGTATTTTCGTCCATGACGGTCAAAACATGCTCGGGATGGCCCGGAAGGCGGCGCGAACGGGCCACGAACATGTCCTTCCCGGCTAGAAGAAACACGGCCTCCTCGTTGCCGTTTATGTGGGAGATCACACTGTTGGCAAACTCTAAAAGCCGCGTGGGAACATCATTTTCCTCGAGCTGCTTGCGGTTCATGCCGAAATATTTTAATCCGGCCTCGTTTAAGGAAAGTACCGCGCCGGTGGTAGCATTGGATACGAGCGCGGGTATGCTTGTTATATCGCCATAGTCAAAATCTATCATAAATACGACCTCCTTTACCGCAACCCAAGTTAAATAATTCTAATTATAACTGAATTGTATTCACAGGCGTACTTTTTTTCAACCATGTAACACGAACTGCGCTATTAGGGTAATCAAATGGCGAAAAAATGGGAGCGGTATCGTAAAAAACCACGGTTTGACGGGCGCGGCTGCGCGTGGAACGGAACGTCGAGGACGACGTTCCCTACGGTGGGCGCGAGGGGGTGCGCGGGGGTGCGCGGGGGTGCGCGGGGGTGCGCGGGGGTGCGCGGGGGTGCGGCGG
>CAZZNN010000055.1:8674-10744 GCA_964655605.1 uncultured Oscillospiraceae bacterium | reverse complement strand
GATTTTGAGTCCGTCACGTCTGCCATTCCATCATTCCGGCACTATTTCTTTTGCTCCGTGATTTTAACACATTTTTTTTTTATATGCAACCTAAAGTTATGGTAATTCGTGTTATAATTAGTGAAACAAATATGCGCTTTTACACCCACCCAATATAAGGAGGATACGTTTATGAAATCTAGCTCCACACGCGCGGCGCGCATTTTCGCCGTTATTCTCGCGCTGGGCCTTATCGCGGCGCTCGTTTCAGGCTGCGCGGGCGCGGCGAAAAACTACTATTCCGAAGATTCCGATTACTATGGCTATGACTCCGCGGCGATGGAAACCGCCGCGGCACCGGCGTATGCCCAACCCGCCGCGCCTGCCGCAGAGCCCATGACTGCCGCGTCCGACGCGCCCACGTCTGCGGCAGCCGGCGCGCTCGCGGACAATCAGCAGGCCAACACCCCTGATTACGGCGGACACAAGGTGATTCGCACCATAGCCGTCCGCTTTGAGACGGATGTCTTTGAGACTGACTATCAAGCGCTGCTCGACCGCGCGAACACCCTCGGCGGGTATATTGAAAGCTCCAGTATAGACGGCCGCAAGCCCGAAACCTATCGCGACAGCGGACGCTACGCCTATCTCACTTTCCGCATTCCGTCGGACAAGGTGGACGCTTTCGCCTCCAACGCCAAGACCCTCGGCACGCTTGTATATTATAATGAAAACGCCGAGGACATCACCGATAGGTATTTCGACTCCGAGACTCGCCTTGACGTGCTCAAAATTCAGCTTGAGCGCCTCACCAGCATACTCACTAACTCAAGCGAGCTTGCGGACATAATCGAGCTTGAGCGCGAGATAGCGGACGTAACGGTTCAAATAGAGGAGCTTACGAGCGAACTTCGCCGCTATGACGGGCTTATAGGCTTTTCAACCGTGAATGTGGAGATCCAGGAGCTTAGCCTCACCGCTGGCCCCACCCGCGAAAAGACCACCGGCGAGCGCATAAACGAGGGCTTCACTCAGACGCTTTACGACGTTGGCACATTCTTCGTGGATTTCGCTGTGTGGTTCGTATCCGCGCTGCCCATACTCATTATACTGGGCGTTGTGGCGTTGGTCGTGGTGCTGATTGTGCGCTCGAGCATGAAAAAGAGCAAGCTTCGCATGCAGCAGGCCGCCGCAAAGCGCGCCGAGCAGGGCGTGAGCGCCACTGACGCGAAGATACCCGCCCCGTTCCCGGGCGATGAAAAAAGGTAAACCTTTGCTGTGAACAAAAATAATCAAGGAGACAAGTAAAATGAAAAAACGCAGAATAATTCCGATAGTCGCGCTCGCCTTGGCGCTCATTCTCGTGCTTTCCGGCTGCAAGAGCCAGGAGCAGCTCGCGCAGACCTCGCAGAATGCGCAGGTGCAGCCCGTTCCAGATGTATATGTCACAAACGAGGCCGAAAAGTCGCCCGACGTGATAGTTGTGCACGGCTCCGGCGAGACCACGCTCGTGCCCGATATGGCCACGTTTACGGTTAGAATAAAGACTGAGGACGTTGAGGCCGCAAAGGCGCAGCAGCTCAACACCGAGCTTTCAGACGCCGTTATCGCGGCGCTCAAGGCGGCGGGCGTTGCCGATAAGGACATCTCCACCGCCGGGCTCAATCTCGATGAGAGATATGACTATTCAAAGGATACTCCCGAGCTTATGGGCTACGCGATGTCACACCAGCTTAACGTGACCGTGCGCGACATAGATAAGCTCTCAGGCGCAATTTCCGCCGCCATCGCCGCTGGCGCGACCAGCACCTACAATCTTGAGCTCACCGTGTCCAGCTCCGACAGCGCTTACGCCGACGCGCTCAAGATAGCCGTCGCCTCGGCAAAGGCGAAGGCAGAAGCGCTCGCGACCGCGCTGGGCGTGAAGCTCGTGCCCGTGCCTGTGAAGGTGAATGAGACGAGCGCCTCGTATTCGCCGTCCACCTATAGGGATTATGAGATGGCGATTCCCCAGACCGGTGCCGTCTCCGCCGCCGAAGATAACGGCGCAAGTGTAAGCATGGGCGAATTGAAGGTCAACGCAGACGTAGA
>CAZZNN010000055.1:0-8574 GCA_964655605.1 uncultured Oscillospiraceae bacterium | reverse complement strand
GGCGAATTGAAGGTCAACGCAGACGTAGAAGTTACATACGAAATCGCAGCGGGGGAATAGCCCCCATGCATTCGGAGAGGCCGCCCTGTGCGGCGGCCCCCTGGCGGGCGAGGAAAAAACCCGCGGCGGGGTCAGGGGACCCCGCCCTACGCGGGCGCGCAAGCAGCGCGGCGTGTACACGGCGACCCGGCGAACGTTGCGGCGCGACCATGGCAAGCGAGCGAATGCCGCGTCGCCCATCAAACATATCAGATAGACCGATGTTAAACATCGGTCTTATTTTTTGTTAGATAAATATCTAATAAACTATTGACAACGTTTTAACTTCATCGTATAATACGCACATAAACTATTAGACGAGTGGCTAACAATGAAAAGCGCGAAGCAATAAAACTAGCTAAGGAGCGAATATGGAGAACGACCTTAAAATTCCCGAAACCGCGCCCGCCCCCGGAGCCACGCCAGAGACGCAAGCGCAGGAAACCGCGCCCGCGCCCGGAGTCCCTGCTTCGGCGCAGAAAACGAGCTACAGGCCGCTATTAAAGCAAAAGCAATTTATGAAGCTGCTCATAGCGAGCGTGGTGAACCGCTTTGGCGATTCGCTGGACGCGATAGCCTGCTCGCTGATGATGTATGAAATCACGGGCAGCGCGGCGGCGATGGCGCTGCTTTTAGGGCTCAACTATATCCCCACCATAATTTTGCAGCCGGTAACCGGCGTTATGGTGGATAAAATGAAGAAAAAGCGCATTATGTGGCTCACGGACGTGGGCAGGGGCGTTGTGATGGCGGCGTGCGTGCTGCTGTATTCATTTGGCATGCTCACCCCTGTGCTGCTCGGCGCGATAACGATACTTATTTCCACGCTCGAAGCCTTCCGCGTGCCTGCGGGCATAGCGATAACCCCGCTTTTGATAGACAAGGAGTATTTCACGGTGGGCGAGGCGGCGTTTTCAAGCGCGTCGCGCGTGGCGGAGGTTGTGGGTACGGCGGCGGGCGGCGCTATCGTGGCGCTCATAGGGGTTGCCGGGGCAATCTGGATAGACGTTTCCACGTTTTTCATATCAGCGCTGCTCATTTTCCTCATGAGGATAAAGGAGGACGCGCATCGTGAAAAGCTCGATTTCTCCGCGCTCAAGGACGGGTTCAGGGCGGGCTTCGGCTTTTTAAAGAGCGAGAAGCTCATTCAGGCGCTGCTTTTCGTGGGAATGCTGATAAACTTCTGCGTGATACCGCTAAACGTTTTTGCAACGCCATATATAGTGGACACGCTCAACTTCGGCCCCGAAATGCTATCCGGCATGAATCTTGGCATGGTGGCGGGCATGGGCATAGGCTCGTTTATAATGCCAAAGCTCAAATTCAAGGGCAAGACGCTCATAGCCGCGAGCGGAGTTGTGGTTGGGCTGGTGTGCGCGTCGCTGTATATTTTGCCGAGGCTGCAAAGCGCCGTTATACTGGCGGTGGTTTTCCTTGCGGAAATGCTTTTGATGGGCTTTAGCGTGGGGGTGATAAACGTTGTGTATTCATCGGCGTTCATGCGCTTTATCCCCGGCGACCTTTTAGGGCGCATAGGCGGCATAGCGAACGCCGTGCTCTGCGCGAGCATGCCTATAGGTTCGTTTATCTGCTCCGGCCTTGCAACGACCATGGAGCTAACAACTGTGCTCTTGGTATCGGGCCTCATGAGCATGGCGCTGTATCTTTCGGTGCTGTTTATTAAGCCGCTCGATAGGCTGTAGGGGGGGATACATTATGGAAAAAGTTATTCGCATGCCTAATATTGACCTTGAATGCGTGGGCGCGCTGTGCTGCGCGGTCAGCGTGGCGCCGCCCGAGCCCAGCGCCACGGACGTGACCGCGCTCGACGAGGCGCTGGGAAAATTTTCGCAGAGATATGCCGTGCCGAAGGACTTTTTGGCGCGGATTTTGGAGCTTTATCATTATATGCTAGACGGCGTTGACCTTGAGGACGAATTTATCAAGCGCTGCTTTTGCATGTTGCCGGGCGACAATACATCGCTCGCGGAGTATCTCATGCTTGCTCAAAAAAGCGGGGGCGCTCAGGCGCTTGGGCTTGAGGACAACGTTTTTTTCATGCTGCTGGCGCTCGCCCAAAATGAGCTTATCGACGACGACACCCAGCTCGCGCGCGAGTTTCAGCAGAGCCTCGACCTTGGCAAATTCACTCGCGCCATCGCGAAAAGCGAGCTGCCAAACGAAGCGAAGCTCACATATATCGAGGCGGCGAGCATGTATGAGGAATATTCAAAGCGCATTCGCGCTATAATAGACTCCGTCGCCTTGCGCTTCAATGAAAAATATTCCATAATAAGGCCCCACGTCGAGGCGTTTTGCGACGAGATGGACGCGCGCATAGAAAGCAAGGGCGGCATATCGAAGCTTCTAAGCGGCGTTGGCCTGGCGCTCGACTGCGAAAATATCACGCTGAGGCCGTCGCTGATATTCTTCAACGCCGTGCGCACCGTGCTCTCAACGACGATAGTAAAGGCGTTCAGCGGCGACGCAGGAATGAAGGATCAGATGGATCTGTGCTACGGAGTGTTTTTCAATCTCGGCGCGGACGCGGATTCGGACGAGACGAGGTTCACGCTCACCGTGCTAAAAAAGCTCAAGGCGCTCGACGACGCCACTCGCTTTGAAATAATGTGCGCGCTCAACAAGGAGGATCAATGCGGGGCGGATCTTGCGAGGCTCATAAACGTTACGCCCGCCACCATTTCACATCACATGGGCGAGCTCGCGAGCGCAGGGCTTGTGCAAATACGCAAGCAGGGTGTAAAATTTATGTACAGCACGAATAAGGAGGCGTTAAGGCAGCTTCTTGACAGCATAAAAAGAAAGCTGCTGTGAAAATATGGCACTTATATTGCAAAAAGGCCGTCCCGCCGATATGACGGGACGCGAGGCGCGCGAGGTGCGCACTTATGATTTTCTCGACGCATTGGGCATTGACTACGAGCGCATAGACCATGCCCGCGCGATGACAATGGAGGTCTGCGAGGAAATAGACGCGGCGCTCGGCTGCACAATATGCAAAAATCTGTTTCTCACAAACAGGCAGCAGACGGATTTTTATTTGCTCTTGATCTGCGGCGATAAGCCGTTCCGCACGAGCGAGGTGTCAAAAAAGCTCGGCATTTCGCGTCTTAGCTTCGCAACGCCCGAGCACATGAAGGCCATGCTCGATATTCTGCCCGGCAGCGTGAGCATTTTGGGGCTTATGAACGATAAGGAGAAAAGGGTGAAGCTCGTGGTAGACAGCGAGCTTTTGAGCGCCGAATATTTCGGCTGCCACCCGTGCGAGAATACGTCGAGCCTTAGGCTTGGCACGAAGGATATTTTTAATAAATTCCTGCCCGCCGTGGGTCATGATTATGTTGCGATAGAGGTGTAGGGGTAAGCGCGGCGGATATTATCCGCCCGCGTGAGGGCGCGAAACCTTGCGGGCCGGCCCCTGCGGACGGACGGACGCTCACTTATTTATTGATAAAATATAGCCCCACAAGGCATATCGCAACGCCTATCACCTTATTCCAGGTTATCGCCTCGTGATAGAGCAAAAGCCCCGCCACCAGCAGCGCCACCGCGAGGAACGCGCTTTGCACAACGCTCGCCGTGCTCACCGGCCACCCCGCCTTATACGCATAGATAAATCCCGCGTCTAGCCCCACTATCACAACGCCCAGCGCTATTGGCGCCCAGTTGAGCTTTGAATACTCCTTTATGAGGTCGCCGCCCTTATTGAGCGCGAAATACAGTATTGCCGAGAGCACCGCGCCTACGATATAGGTTACCGTGAGCGAGGCGAACGGGTTTATCGAGTTGGGAACCGATTTTGAGCAAACGTGATATACTATGTTTGACAGGATAGCGAGCGCTATAGGCCAGATGTAAGACAAAGACATAATATTCTCCTATTCAGGTTAAAATTTTTAGCCTGATTGAGGGCAGGTGCTCACCCGTAAGTATGATAATAAAACGAAAAAAATTTGTCAATAAATACTGAGAAAATATAAGCAAAATTGGCGTTTGCGCGAAAAATGCGGTATACTGATAATATAAAAGCACATTTGGAGGGAAAAGTATGAAAGACCTTGTCTTTCATACCCGGTTTTGCTGCTTTCGCCATCGAGAGCGATGGCGATGCCGGCCCCAATTCCGATGAAAGGAGGCTTTCGCAAGCGAAAGCCATGGTTTTAAGCATGAAGGAATACGACGCCGCGTTAAAATTTTGGGACGATACCTTTCTTGAAATAGCAAAAGATGAAAACGGCGAGGACGATGCTCTCGGCGCGGAGAGCCTTGGCTGCAAGGTGATGGAGGATAAATTAAGGTGGCTCGCCGCAAATTCTTCCAAGCTGCTCGACCTTGGGTTTGGCTCCGGCTGGGCGAGCATTTTTATCGCGAACGCGGGCTGCGAGGTGGTGGGAGTTGATCAATCGGCAAACGCGGCGGCGCTTGCGGAGCGTGAAGCCTCAAAATACGGGCTTTTCGGCGTGGCGCGCTTCATAACGGCGGACGAGAGCTGGCTTTTGGAGCAGCCCGACGGCGAGTTTGACGGATTTTTCTCCTGCAATCTTTTGGACGTTATCCCAACGGACGTTTCAAGCGCCATGCTAAAGCAGGCCGCGCGCGTGATGGCGCACGGCGCGAATATTGTGATAAGCCTCAATCCCTATACGGACGAGGCGAAAAAGGCCAGATTGAAGCTCACCGAGGCCGCGCCGGAGCATTTTGCCATGGACGGCGTTTTAAGGATAGTCAATCGCTCCACTGAGGAGTGGCAGAGCGAATTTGAAAAACATTTTGATGTTGTGGAATATAAGGAGTTTAATTTCGACAAAGAGCCCGACGCCTATATAAGGCGCATGTGGACGATGAAAAATAGATAAGGGGAGCGCGGCAAGGCGCGTAGGGCGGGGGCTTGCTCGCGCGAAATCGCACAGCCGCTTCGGACAGCTCGTTCCCCGCGCTCAAGAAAAATTCTGTTTTTCTGATAGGATATTACCACAAATTCCCCAAAATTTCAAGACTGTTCATTGTCTGCCGATGGGTCTATGATACCTCATAAGAGGTGATATAGTGTGGATAAATACGCTCTGACCCCGCTTGAGGCGCAAAAGCTTCGCGCCATTGACGAGCTTGAGGGGCTAAACCCGCTCACGGCGCGTTTTGGACTGACTCTCACGCGCGCTCAGACGGAGGCGCTCGTTGAAAGGCGTTTCAAGGCGCTCAAGGATAACGGGCGCGTGGAGTTTCGCGGCGGCGTGCTAAAACCGCTCGCGATAGCCTTCTGCGATTCGCCCTATATAGAAAACGACGCTTGGGAGCAGACGCTTTCGGATTTGCAGGATTGCTTCTATTATTTCAAAAATGAGTCGCGCGATACGCTCGCGGACGACGAGCTGATAAGCTATATGCGGCTTTATTTCGACAAAAAATGCGAGGGCTCGGTGGATTATCTCATGGGGACGAGCCTTGAAACGCTCTGCCGCGCGGCGCGGCTGGCTTCATACGGAATGGAGGACGATGATGAATGAGCTATCGCCATTAACAGGCGAGTACACTCCGGCGGAGGCCGAAACGCTAAAGGACAGGCTCTTTGAGCTGACAAAAACGCAGACGGACAGCTATACGCAGCTTGACTCAACGTCGGTGCGAATTGAGGTGGCGGAGGCGCTTTTAAAGTCGCTCACGTTTTCGCTCAGCGCGTTCGCGCTTGAAAAGGGCAAAGCGCCGCTGCTTGAAAACGCGGACTGGGGCGGCATATTAAAAGCGTCGCAGGAGATCATTTGCGCCAAGACCGGCAGCGCGCGCCGCCTTTATATGAAGGTGCGCGCCACCGCGCCTAAGACGGCGAGCCGCGCGTATCACGAAACGCTTGCGTCGATAGGCGCGGGCTTCAAGAAATACGACTTTGTGTTTTTCGCGCATGAATTCCCCGCGAGCATTGATTATCAGCTATCAATACCCGTGGAGGAAGAGCGCCTTGGCATAGACTATATAGATGAATACCTTTCGCGGCTGCTGATTGAAAATCGCTTCGTGGGACGCTTCAATAAGGACGCTGTAGCGTCGGCGGTGAACGGGGTGCAGGATTTTTACGAGACTTATGAGAACATTTATGAAACCGTCGCGACGCGGATATTGACCCGCGCGCTCATAGGCGCTGATATAAACAGGCTCTTTTTCGACGAGGCCGAGAGCCAGGCCGTTCGCGCGCGCCTTTTGCCGCTGTCGCTCGACGAGGCTGTGCCGCTCATGCGCAAAAAGGCGCTTGCGGTCTGCACGGCTTTGGGCGTGACGGACGAAAAGGAAAGCGAGTACTTAGCCTATACAGCCGAAGCGTTCACGCCACGCCTGATGGCCGCGCTGGCGTGAGGGCAGGGGGGGAGGGGGTTTCACCGTTGCGTTCACGTCCGCGTAGGGCGGGGGCTTGCTCCCGCCGCCGGGTGCGCCGTTTCACCGCTGCGTTCCCCCCTTGACGAAAATTGTATATAAACCTATAATCAATGCGTTACCAATTACGTTTAAGGCGGTATGAGATGGCGCTTTCTTTTTGGCAATTTCTTATAGTGTGTCCGCTGGTGTTTCTGGCGGGCTTTGTTGACGCGGTGGCGGGCGGCGGCGGGCTTATTTCCCTGCCCGCGTATCTTTTCGCGGGGCTTCCGGCCACTATGGCCGTGGGCACGAACAAGCTAAGCTCCTCCATAGGCACCACCCTCGCTACCTACCGCTATGCGCGCAAGGGCTACATACCGTGGAAGCAGGCGTTTTTCTGCGTGATAAGCGCGTTCATAGGCTCATTTATAGGCGCGAAGCTTCAGCTTTTGATAGACGAGGGCGCTTTCAAGCTAATAATGCTAGTCGTGCTGCCGCTCACCGCCGCTTATGTGTTTTTTGGCAAGGGACTCAGGCAGGAGACGGCGTGCGAGCCGTATTCTTTCGTGAAAACGACGCTTATAGGCGTGGCGGCGTCGCTCGTGATAGGCGCCTACGACGGTTTCTACGGCCCTGGCACGGGGACGTTTCTCATATTGCTCCTAACGGGCGTTGCGCACATGGAGGTTGCCAAGGCCAACGGCGTGTCAAAGGCGATAAACCTTTCAACCAATGTGGCGGCGCTTTACGTTTATATCACCAGCGGCAACGTGCTCTTTATCCTCGGCTTGGTTGCGGGCGTTTTCAGCCTCGCGGGCAACTATATAGGCACGCGCTTCTTCGCCGCCAAGGGCATGAAAAGCGTGCGGCTAATAGTTATGGTGGTTATAGCGATATTCTTTGTGAAGCTGCTCCTTGAGGTGCTCGGGGCGATGTAATAAAGCGGAGGTAACACATGCGCCATAAAGCCTCACAAGTTTTTCGCGCGGCGGCGGCGTGCCTCGCGCTCATTTTGATATTTGCCTGCGGCGGCTGCAAAAAGGCGCCTAAGGTCAGCATAGCGAATAATTACGGCGTGCCCTTTCAGCTTGACTCCTCGCGCGTTGGCACGAGCACCGGTTCGCCCGGCGAGGACATGATGGAGAGCCTTTTTACGGGCGTTGAATTTCAAAGCTATAACGATTCGCTCGATATGATGATGGCTCTTGCGGACGGCAAGCTCGATATTGCCGTCACCTCGCGCATAGAGGTGAACACATTCAACAGAGTAAATTCCATATACGCGTATTCAACGGGCGTTGAGCCGCTAAACTACCGGTTTGCCGTGAAAAAGGGCAATCAGGCGCTTCGCTACGCGATAAACGGCGCGCTCGACGCGCTCAGAAGCTCCGGCGCAATGGAGGAAATAATTTCGCATTGGCAGCGTCCGGAGGGCGCGGACTATATCTTTGCGGACACGAACGAGCTTGGCATGGACGCGCCGGCGCTCAAGATCGCCGTGAGCGGCATGCTTGAGCCGTTCTTTTTCACGGACGGCGGCGCGCAGAAGGGGCTCAACGTGGAGCTTGGCAAGCGCGTGGCCTACGAGCTTGGCATGCGCGCGGAGTTTTATGAGGTGCCCGCTTCAACGCTTATAGCTTCGCTTGAATCCGGCAAGTGCGACGCCGCCATGACCGATATGCTCTACACAAAGGAGCACTCAGGCGCAGTTGAGCTAACAAATGCGTATTACAGCGACGAGCTTGTTTTTGTGTGGATGGCGGCGGACGTAACGGACGTGGCGCTGCCGGAATTTTCAACCCTTGAGCAGCTCGAGGGGCGCAGGATAGCCGTTATGACGAGCTCCGTTTTCGACAGCGAGGTAACGGGCATGGTAGATGGCGCGGAGCTCGTGTATTGCAGCGACGTTACGGCTCAGCTTCAAATGCTCTCATCTGGCCGCGCGGATGCGCTGGCGCTTGACGAGCCGGTGGCGCATTTCGTATCCGCCACAATGCAGGACGTGTGCGTGATGCCGCAAATGCTCAGCCAAAGCTCCTACGGCTATATGCTGCGCCATCGCTCGCCGCTCACAAAAAAGCTCGACGCCGCGCTCGACGGGCTTTGGGCGGACGGCACGGTGTCCGCGCTGTGGCAGAAATGGACGGGCGAAAACGCCGCCGCGGCAAC
>CAZZNN010000054.1:0-11188 GCA_964655605.1 uncultured Oscillospiraceae bacterium | reverse complement strand
AAGCCCTTTTCGCCTATATCCGTTACGATAAGGCCGATTTGATCCATGTGGGCGGAGAGCATTATTTTCTTGCCCGAGGTTCCTTTTTTATAAGCTATAAGATTGCCCAAAGCATCGAAATAGGTTTTATCGCACCAGGGCTTAACATATTTTTCTATCACCTTGCCGGCCGTTTTTTCGCGGCCGCTCGGGCCGTAGGCTGCAAGTACGTCCTTTAGCATTTGATTAAACATTCTTTAGCACCTCTTCAAACTTTTTCTTATCAAGGAACGCGTCTAAAAGCGCGAACATGTTTTCAAAATCCTTTATGGAAGCTACGCACATAGGCGAATGGATATATCTGCAAGGCAGCGATACGCCGCCTGATATGCAGCCCGCCGCGCCCTTGTGGATAACGCCGCCGTCCGTGCCGCCGGCCGTACCCTGCCGCATTTGGAAGGGAATATTGTTCTCGCGCGCGGTCTCCTTGAGCGCATTGAACATTTCAGGACGCACTATCGTGCCCCTATCCATAAATGAAACGGCCGGACCCTCGCCCACCTTTGTTACATGCTCGTGACCCTTCATCTTGGGCATATCGTTGGCGGTGGTGCCTTCGAGTATGAGCGCCAATTCGGGCTGAACATTGAATACGGCGGCGTTGGCGCCGCGGCAGCCAACCTCCTCCTGCACGGTAAAAACATAGGTTATATCGCAGTCGTAATCATGCTTCATAAGCTCGCACGCCACCGCGCAGCCTACGCGGTCGTCGAGCGCCTTGGATTTTATCATGTTGTCGCCAAACTTCTCGAATTTGGTTATGAACGACACATAATCGCCCAGCTTAACATATTTGAGCGCATCGTCCTTATCCTTTGCGCCTATATCGATATAAAGCTGAGAATGCTTGAGCGCGCTCTTAAATTCATCGTCCGTTTGAAGATGGATAGCCTTTGCGCCTATTACGCCTGGCACCTCGTCCTTGCCAACGGCAACGCGCTTACTCACCGCAACGCGCGGGTCTATGCCGCTTTGGTCGTAGGCAAGAAGCCCCTGCTCGGTGACGCCGCGCACTATCATGCCGACCTCGTCCATGTGAGCGGCTATGAGCAGCTTGCGCTTGCCCTTGCCCTTTTTATGAACATAGAGATTGCCCATAGCGTCGGTTTTTATATCGTCTGAATAGGCTTTGGCGTATTCCTTTATATATTTGCGCACGCGGCCTTCATCGCCGCTGACGCCATTGATATTGCAAAGCTCCTCTAGTCGTCTAAGCATAGTTTTTCCTCCCAATCAGCCCCTATGTCCTCAGCGAAAGCCGCCAGAAGCCTTGAGCAGTTTTTGAGCGTTTCAAGATTGATAAGCTCAACATTGGTGTGCATATACCTCAGCGGCAGCGAGATAAGACCTGTGGGGTGGCCGCCGTGGGTTATCTGGATCTCCCAAGCGTCAGTGCCGGTTTGACCCATGCACACATCTATGCCCGTGTCTATATGATTCTCGGCCGCAAGCTCGGTGAGGCGCTTGTATATTTTGGGATGAATATTGCCGCCGACGCACAGCGCCGCCTTTTCAAGCGGTATAGTGTCAAACTGCTCCGTGCCTGGCGTGGGCGCGTGGCAAACGTCTATGGCTATGGCCATATCAGGATTCACCTCGAACGAGCCTGTGAGCGCGCCATGGCTGCCGCGCTCCTCCTGAACGGAGGCGCAGAACACCACATTGCAATTGAGCTTGCGGTTTTTAAGAATATCCATGGTCTGAAGCATCATGACTACGCAAGCTCTATCGTCAAATGTCTTGCCCGCTATATTATCGTTTTTAAGCTTCATGGGCGCAAGCGGCGCGTATGTTACATAATCGCCTACAGACACCAGCTTTTTCACCTTTTCAAGCGGATAGCCTATATCGCACGTAAGCTCGTCCATGCGATATGCTTCCTTGCGCTCCTGACCCAGCAAATGCGGCGGAATAGCGCCGATAACGCCCTTTAGGGGCTTTTTGCCAAATACCTGCACCTCGCTGCCGGGCAGCACCCTTGGATCCACGCCGGCCACGGAACGAATGCGGAGCATGCCGTTATCCTCAATGTCCGTAACCATCATGCCTACCTCGTCCATGTGAGCCGATATGAAAAGCGTGGGGCCTTTCTTATCGCCTATGCGCGCGTAAGCATTGCCTAAGCGGCCAAGCCAAACATCGTCAGTGTAAGTACGGAAATATTCGAGCACCTTTTCGGCAACGACGGTTTCATTTCCTGAAACGCCGGGCAAAGTCGTAAGCTCGGATATTGCCTTAAAAATATCCATACGCAGCTTCTCCCTCCAAGATAAGTTACGGCATAATATATACCGTATACAGGTTTGATTATAACATAAAAAAAGGCGCTGTGCGCGCCTTGGGTGTTGATTTACAATATATTATGTTGGATATTATCGGTGGGTGCGGCGGGAGCAAGCCCCCGCCCTACGTGCATGTAACGCTTTGCGTTCCGCATGATTCCGGCGGGCAGCGGCGGCGGGAGCAAGCCCCCGCCCTACGTGCATGTGATGCTTTGCGTTCCGCCTGATCCCGGCTGAGGCAATCAGCCTATATTTTCCTTTATCACGCGGAGGGCGTTTTTATGGGTTATAAGCTCTATCTCGCGCGGAGTGAAGGCTTTTTCGAGCGCTTTGACTATCATTGGGAAGCCAGAGCAGTCCTTAAACTCCATTTCGCAGCCTACGCCGTCGAAATCGGAGCCGAAGGCCACGGCCTCTATGCCCGCCTTGCTCGCAATGTGTTTGGCGTTTTTAACGATGTCCTCGCATTTTGAAACGCCGCCCACGGAGCCGAGGAAGCCATCGTCAAAATTGAGGCCGGAAACGCCGCCCGCGTCGCCCAAGACCTTTAGCATATCGTCGGTGAGGTTGCGCATGACATTCGATACGGCGCGCGCATTTGAGTGGGAGGCGACGAAAGGCTTTTTGCTCGTTGCGGCCACATCATAAAAGCCCGCGTCGCTAAGATGCGAAACGTCGGCTATTATGCCCAGGGCGTTCATCTGCTCCACAGTTTCCTTGCCAAAAGCGGTAAGTCCCGTGTCGGGCGCGACGGCATTTGGATAGCCAAGGCAGTTCACATGGTTCCATGTGAGCGTTATGAGCCTTACGCCTTTATTATAAAGCTCCCTCACACGCTCCGGCTTTGAATCTATGAGCATGCCGTCCTCTATGGTGAGCATGGAGGAGATTTTGCCGTCCGCGATATTGCGTTCAATATCGCTATACTGCAAAACGGGCGCTAAATCGGCCTTGTGCTTTGCGAGCTGCTCTAAATAATAATCGTAAGCGAGATTGAAAAACTCCCACGGCGAGGTATCGGCCGGAATATTGAAGGACGCCACGTCCTTTTCGCCAAAGGGGACGTACACCGCGAAGCATTGCAGCAGCGAGCCGCCAATTTTCAGGCGCGGTATATCCAGCTGGCCGGACGAGGAACCAAAGCTATTCTCGCCCTTTGTGCGAAGCACCTCGCACGCGAGGGTATCGCAGTGCAGATCCACTATATTCATCATTTAGCGTTTCCCTTCATTATGATAAAGCTTTTTACTTTGATACTGCGCTTCGCAGGTGAGATTCACGCCCAGCTTTTTAAACATGGACGTATCCACGCTTGAAAGTATCACAGTTGAGTGCGCCTCCAAGCCGCGCAGTTTTTCAAGCTGCTTCATGGCAAGCTCGGCGGTGGGGTTGGTGGTGGCGCAGATAGTGAGCGCGACAAGTATCTCATCGGTATGCAGCCGTGGGTTTGAATTGCCAAGGTGCTCCGTTTTAAGATGCTGTATAGGCTCTATGACTATCGGCGAAATAAGGTCTATATCCTTGTGGATATTGCCCAAAGCCTTGAGCGCGTTTAAAAGCAGCGCCGCGCTCGCGCCGAGCATGCGGCTCGTCTTGCCGGTGACAATGCGCCCGTCCGGGAGCTGCATTGCCGCCGCGGGCGCGCCGGTATCCTCCGCGCGCTTGAGCGCCGCCGCGACGACGGGTCTATCATCTATAGTTATGCCGGCCTGCTTCATGAGAAGCTTTATCTTATTGGCTCTGTCAAGCTCTGCAAGACCCTGGCGGTGGGCGCAAAGCTCGGTGTAATAGCGCCTGATTATTTCCTGGCGCGATGCTTCGCAGCAAGCGTCGTCGTCAAAAATGCAGTTGCCCGCCATGTTAACGCCCATATCCGTGGGGGATTTATAGGGGCACTCGCCGTATATCCGCTCGAATATTGCGGCTACGACAGGGAATATCTCAACGTCGCGATTATAATTTATGGTGGTAACGCCATAAGCGCTCAGGTGGAAGGGGTCTATCATATTAACGTCCGCAAGATCGGCCGTGGCGGCCTCATACGCGAGGTTTACCGGGTGAAGCAGAGGCAGATTCCATATAGGGAAGGTTTCAAATTTGGCGTAGCCCGCGCGAATGCCGCGCTTGTGCTCATGATAGAGCTGGGATAGGCAGGTGGCCATTTTGCCGCTGCCGGGGCCCGGCGCCGTGACTACGACGAGGGGGCGCGAGGTTTCGATGAAATCGTTTTTGCCAAGGCCGTCGTCGCTGACTATGTGCTCAACGTCCACAGGATAGCCCTCTATGCGATAATGCCTGTACACCTTTACGCCGAGGCTCTCAAGGCGGGTCTTAAAGGCGTCGGCCGCGCTCTGAGCCGCGTACTGTGCTAAAACGACGCTTCCAACATAGAGACCTATGCTCCTGAAAGCGTCGATAAGACGTAAAACATCGAGATCGTAGGTGATGCCAAGGTCGCCTCTTACCTTGTTTTTTTCGATGTCGGAGGCGTTGATGACGATAACTATCTCCGATTGTTCCTTTAGCTGCATGAGCATTTTGACCTTACTATCGGGCTTAAAGCCCGGAAGCACGCGCGATGCGTGAAAATCATCGAATAGCTTGCCGCCGAATTCAAGATACAGCTTGCCGCCGAACTTGGCTATTCTCTCTCTTATATGCTCCGATTGCATATTCAAATACTTCTCATTGTCGAACCCTTCCTTATGCACGCTTATCGCCTCCAAACAAAAAATTTAAATACCCGAATATGTTAGCCCTCAAAATTGCATTTTACAATACTGTTATATAAATTTTATCTGTGTTATAATTGGAATGCAACCCTTTTGGGGTAATATGCGTTTTAATATTGGGAGGGATAGAGAAGCTTGGTGGATTTTGACTCCATCTATAATGATTACTCCCGTTTGGTGTACTGTACGGCTTACGGCGTCATGCGCTCACAAAGCGATGCTTTGGATGCCATGCAGGACGTCTTTGTAAAAGTCTACTCCAATATTGACAAGCTTTCCGCCTTTTCAGCGCCGCAGCTAAAGAGCTGGCTTTACCGAGTGTGCATGAACACATGCATAGACGAAAAGCGAAAGCGAAGCAAGGAAGTGGTTACGGACGAGTTTGACACTCAGTCCGTTGAAAACGAATACGAGCTTCCCGAAAACGCGTTTGAAAACGGCGAAACGCGCCGCGCGGTGCGCGAGGCGATAGACGAGCTGCCTCAAATATATAGGCAATGCGTGCTGCTGCACTATTTTTCCGGCATGCAATACGAGGATATAGCGAATATGACAGGCACCACTGTGGGTACTATAAAATCACGGATTTCGCGCGCCAAGGAGAAGCTTTACGCGAAATTGAAGGGCGGTGAAGGCAATGGCAGATAATTTGGATAAGCTCCTCTTTTCCCTGGGCGCTCAAGCCGATGGAGAAGTGCCGTATGCCGACGCGCTTGAAAAAATAAAGGCAAAAACCGAGCTTGAGCGCGCAAGGCGGCGCAAGCGCGATAGAGCCATAAGGCTTGTTAGCATTGCGGCGTCGTTTGTGATAGTGCTAGGCGTTGGCACAGTGCTGCTGACAAAGGGATTCTTCGCGTCAGGCAAGGCGGCGGATCCGGAGGCTGCCAGCACAGACGTCACCGCCTCGTGCTGCGAGCCCGCCGCGGACATTGCCCCAATGGCGCCAATGGCGCCCGCGCCCGCCGCGCTGTACGACGCTCCCAATGGCGGCGCTGCGCTAAATGAAAGCGCCACGCCCGAAGCAACCGAGCCTCCAATGCTTGGCATGATGGCGCCCGGCACCGACGATGAATGCGGCGCATTATCAGGCGGCGCGGGGACAGACGGAGACATGCGCGTGTCTGGAGCGCCGGAGGCGATGATATTCACGATAGGGCTGCCTAAAGCCCTCCCCTCCCCGACCGACGCGGCGATACAGGGCAATAGCGCAAAGGCGTATTCGCTCGAGCTCACCGTTTTGCCGGATGCGCCGTGCGAGATAGGCGAGGCGGCGATTTATCAGCTGGACGAAATTACCATAAGCGCTCAGTGGCGCATAGCGGAGAACGACTATATAAGCATATCGGCCTCTAACATGAGCGTTGAGGAGCTCGTGCTGCTCATGGAGGGCATGGCTGAATAAAAAGGCGAAAAAAGTAAAACGTTTGCGGCTGCAACTTGGCCGCAAACGTTTTGCGTTATAGGCAAAAGTATGCTATTATTTCACTATTGATTTAGTCAATGGAAACGAGGTAAGTTATGGGACGCATGAATTTGCTCACAAGGTTTATAAACGACTCAAAAACTCAGGTAGAGGGCTACTGCATAGTGCGCTCGGTGGCGCAAAAGAGCAATATCAAGGGAAGCGATTATCTTGATTTCGTGCTTGCGGACGCAAGCGGCGAAATAGTGGCAAAGCTTTGGGACTACGCGCCTGAGCAGCATGGCACATACGCCGATGATACCGTTATAAAGGTGCGCGCCACCATAAACCCCTGGCGCGACGGCGAACAGCTCAAGATAGACAAAATACGCAATCTAAAGCCAGGCGAGGAAGTTGACATGCGCGAGCTTATTTCCTGCGCGCCGCAAAGCGGCGACGAAATGTATCAAAAGCTGTTTTCAACAGCCGAGAGCTTCACAAATCCAGACCTCGCTGCCATAACCAAATATATTTTAAAAGAAAGCCGCGAGCGGCTCATAAAGCACCCGGCGGCGCTCAAGCTCCATCACGCCATGCGCTCAGGGCTTCTTTATCACACCTGCACCATGCTCGACGCCGCAAAGGCGCTCGTAGCGGTATACAAACCGCTCTACCCTTCGCTCAATGAGGAATTGGTTTCGGCGGGAATTATACTGCATGATATATCCAAAATAGACGAGCTTACAGTTGGCAATCTTGGCCTTGCCACGGGCTACAGCCTGCGCGGGCAGCTATTGGGTCACATAAACATGGGCGTTGCCATGATAGAGCGCGCGGCGGCGGAGCTTCTCCTTGAGGGCGAAACCATCACCATGCTTCAGCACATACTTCTTTCGCACCACGGCATACCGGACTATGGCAGCCCGCGCTATCCCATGTTCCCAGAAGCGGAGATAGTGAGCACCGTCGATCTTCTCGACTCGCGCCTCTTTGAAATGTACGACGCGCTGTCCTCAACTCAGCCCGGAGGCTTTTGTGAAAGGCAGTGGGCGCTTGACAACCGGCAGCTATACAAACGGTTGGACGCTGAATAATATATTTTCTCACAATTGTGGTTTGGCTTTGGCCAAGCCACAATTTATGGGCTCTAACAGCGTGCATGAATGGCTGAATTTTTGCGTAAGCATTGCGAAAACATTGAACTATCATTATGCCGTCATCGTGAAACAATAGCGAAAGCGCGCATAAACCGCATAAACTTGCATTTCTTTTTGTGTTCATATAAAATCTTTTTTGTTGGCGCCAAACATTTTGAAAGGAAACTCTTTTATGCTACCAAATCCAGCGTTCATGCTGCGCGCAATAGGCATGCACCCCAAATACAAAGGTTATCTATGCGTACTTTTGATACTTGAACAGATATGCAGGCAGCCCGAGCTTCTTTATAAATTAAGCACATGCGTATATCCGACTATCTATTCAAGTCTTGGAATATCAAAAAGCTGCATGGATAAAGACATTCGCTTTGTTATTGAGCGTACATGGCTTTTGGGCAACAGAAAAATTTTAGACAGATTGTTTAGCAAATACGGCACCCGGCTTCCAACAAAGCTTGAGTTCATATCGGTGCTTTCGCACGCGCTTATGGACATATCCACGTTTGAGGAGTTACAATAAGTACAAATCCAAAACGAAGGAAGCTTTCACTAAGGGAGCTATGGTAAGAAGAATGGCAAGAAACAGGATACTCGTCATTAACCCGGGATCTACGAGCACCAAAATAGCGGTATACGAAACCGACGGAAAAGCGCTCACTCAGCTTTTTTCAAAAACCGCCGACCATACCGAAGCTGAGCTCAAGCCTTTTTCATTCGTAATGGAGCAGCTCGCTTTTCGCAAAAACTGCGTAATGCGCGTACTGAATGAAAACGGGATCTCGCTTGACGGGCTGGCGCTTGTGATGGCGCGCGGCGGCATGATACCGCCATGCGCGACAGGCACTTACGAGGTGACACAAGCTATGGTGGACTATATGTTCGCCTCGAAGCTCGATACGCACATATCAAACGTCGCCTGCGCGGTGGCGAAGGAAATAGCGGCCGAGGCCGGCGTTAAGGCTTATATATGCGACCCTGTCACGGTGAACGAATTGAGCGAGATTGCAAAGCTCACAGGACTTCCCGAGATAACGAAGGAAAGCCGCGGTCACGCGCTCAATTCACGCGCTATGGCGATAAAGTGCGCAAAAGAAGTGCTTCATAAGCCATTTGATCAATGCACTATTATAGCTGAACACATTGGTGGGGGAAACAGCACATGGCTGTTTGAAAACGGTCGCGCCGTTGACATGTCAAGCGACGACGACGCGGGCTTTGCGCCGGAGCGCATAGGTGCTATTCAGGCGCTGCCGCTCGTAAAACTATGTTACAGCGGCAAATACACAAAAGAACAAGCTTTCCGGCTTATCCGCGGCAACGCGGGACTGCGCGCGCATCTTGGCACAGCCGACGCACGCGAGGTGGAAGCGATGATAGACGCGGGCGACGAGCACGCAAAGCTTATTTACGATGCGCTCGCCTATACTAATGCAAAGGGCATTGGCGCGCTCGCCGCCGCGGCAAGCGGCAAGGTAGACAGCATAGTGCTAACAGGCGGGCTCATGCACTCAAAGAGGCTCAGCGCCGCAATAGCCGACAGGGTCAAATTCATCGCGCCGGTAGTGCTTTATCCCGGTGAAAACGAAATGGAAGCGCTCGCCGCAGGCGGACTGCGCCTATTGAGCGGCGAGGAGCAAGCAAAGCAAATAAACTTTTAAATATCCGGCGGCACGGCAGACGCCTTGCCGCCTAAGCGTACAAAGGGAGACCGCCTTCCATGCTCCTAGACGGTCTCCCCATTATGTAAAGAGCGCTGCGCTCATACAATCAGAGGAGACCGCCTTCCATGCTCCTAGACGGTCTCCCCATTATGTAAAGAGCGCTGCGCTCATACAATCAGTATGTTCACAAGGCGCTCTTTTTGTGCAATAATTACGGCAGTATAACCTCCGGCGTGGCCTCCGGCAAAGGCGCTGACGCGTCTGGCGCAGGCTGCTCAATATACGGCGTTTGCTCAGGCGCAGGCGTTATTACCGGCGCTGGCACATAAAAGCCGTTTTCATCATAATAGGGCGTTGCGAATATGCCTGGCGTCGGCGTGCGCGGAGGCAGGCTCGCGCCGGGCGTAAGAAGCGGCTGCTCCTTGGCGCTGTCCTTTGAATTATAGATAAAATTGTGCAGCGCGGAGGCATTGGCAGGCAAGTCGCACAGGAATACAAATTGCTTATTATACCTTCCGTTTTCAAACATGCCCTCGTTTGGCACCCTGAAATGCAGTATGCCATTTGTATCCACGCTCAATGCCTTTAGGGCTATATCGATTATCTCCTCATTTGTGAGATTCGTCTCGACCATTGGCAGCAGATCGTATAAAAGCTGATACTGCGTCGCCGCGCCCGCATGCTTGAACATGGTGAATATTGTGGCAAGTATGCCAAACTGTCTGTCCGTGCGCTTAAACTCCGAATCTATCTTCCTTATTCGCGCATAGCCAAGCGCCTGCTTGCCTGTGAGCTTGACCGGGCCGGGCTCTGCGAATATAAAGCCGTCCCAGCGATATTCAACGCCCATCTCGCGGTTAAGTCCGGCGATATTGTCGTTCGCGGCGCTTATCTCCGCCGCCGTCATTTCAACGGTCACTCCGCCAAGCTTATCCACAATGCTCTCAAACATGGCAAAATCCACGAACACATATCTGTCAAGATGAATGTGGAAGGCATTTTCTATGGTTTTAAACAGCAGGTCTATGCCGCCCCACGACATTGAGTTATTGAGCTTTGAATAGCCGTGCCCTTCTATGGGCACCAGCATATCGCGCATTAGCGTTGTGAGCTTCAAGCGGCCGTTGCGGCTGTCGAGCGTGGCTATCATCATGGTATCCGCGCGGGAGAAGCCCTTTGCGCCGCGCCTGTCGCTGCCTATGAGCAGAATGTTGACAACTTGCTTATCGGTTTTTGACACTTCCAATATTTCGTTTAGATAATTGCCGCCAAAATGCGTTTGAGCATACAGCTCCTCTATGGGCAAAACATTGCTGCTGCCAGGCTTTTGCGGCATTATAAGATTGCCGTTTTCATCGTAGGAGGCAAGATCCGGCAAGGATTGGTCGCCGTCTTGAATTTCGTCGTCCGTGGGTGAAGCGGCGCCGTCTGTGGCGGTGAGTGCGGGAGTTTCCTCCGGCGTATCGGTGAAGCTGGCGTCGGTAAGCGAGGCAATGGCGTTTGCGTCGCCAGGGCGCGTGACGCGGTTTAGAAGGCTTAAACCCAATATCAACACTGCGACCGTCACTACGACCGCCACACCTATAACAATCAATGCAATTTTCAGCGGCACACCGCCGCGATGCTTCTTATGCTTTTCCATGACTCGCAGTATATCACAATAGAATAAGTAATAAAGATGGTTTTTGTGAACTTTTATGCGGCGGGCGCGGCGGGGCGCAGCGGCATTGGTAGGCGGGCGGCGCGGCGGGGTCAGGGGGACCCCGCCCTACGGGGGGCGGGCAACATGACCGGCTGCATACTCGCGGCGGGAGCAAGCCCCCGCCCTACGGGGGAGGCGGGCAACACGACCGGCTGCATACTCGCGGCGGGAGCAAGCCCCCGCCCTACGGGGGGCGGGCAACATGACCGGCCG
>CAZZNN010000053.1:5920-11405 GCA_964655605.1 uncultured Oscillospiraceae bacterium | reverse complement strand
CTGTTTTGATATTAGTCGCATTTTTCCCCGTCCTTCAGCGAGCCGACGTCACTCGGCTCTCGTCCTTTCATAGCCTTTGCCGGCCGCGCTTTAGCATACCATAAAACCGACAACCAATTCAATCGGCACGAAACAGATTTTAAGCGGCCGCGCAACGTTCGTCAATGGCGAATTGACTTGTTGCTTTTCCGAACGCATGGTATACTTTTATTTAAATAAATGAAGGGTATATTTCGCGTGCGGACAAAAAATGCAGGCAAAATTGAAAATGGGCGCGGCGCTTCGCGCACGATGGTCGCTTTAGTGGCGCTCGCGGCCATATTTTTGCTGTCCTTCACGCTTGGGCGCTATGGCGTGCCGCTTGGCGAGCTTGTGAAAATACTCTTGAGCCGCATACTCCCCATCACAAAAACGTGGACGAGAGAGATGGAAACTGTGGTTATAAATATTCGCCTGCCGCGAATACTGCTCGCGTGCATGGTTGGCTGCTGCCTTAGCGTATCGGGCGCGGCATATCAGGGCGTATTTCAAAACCCAATGGCCTCGCCGGATATTTTAGGCGCGTCAAACGGCGCGGCGTTCGGCGCGGCGATGGCAATACTGCTGGGCATGCCCACATATATGATAACGGTGTTCGCGTTCGCGGCGAGCCTTATAACGGTGGCGGCGGTGTATTTAATCGGAAGCCGCGCGCCGGGGCTGCCAACTATGAACCTCATACTGGCGGGCATAATGATAAGCTCACTTTTCTCGGCGGGGACGAGCTATATAAAGCTCGTGGCCGACCCCACGAATCAGCTTCCCGCAATAACCTATTGGCTTATGGGCAGCCTGTCCGGCACAAAAATTAGCGACGTGGGCTTGGCGGCGCTGCCGATGTTTTTGGGCGTCGCCACGCTTTTTTGCCTTAGATGGCAAATAAACCTCATCACCTTAGGCGACGACGAGGCCAAGGCGCTTGGGGTGAATGTGAACCTCATACGCTTTCTCATAATTATCTGCGCGACCCTCGCCACGGCAGCGAGCGTCGCGGTGAGCGGCATGATAGGCTGGGTTGGGCTTGTGATACCGCATCTTTCAAGAAAGCTTGTCGGCAGCGACTATAAGCGGCTTCTGCCCATGTGCATAGTGCTTGGCGCGGCGTTCATGCTTATTGTGGACGATGTGTCGCGAAATCTTTTGGCGGTGGAAATCCCCATAGGCATACTCACGGCGTTCGTTGGCGCGCCATTCTTCATATACCTCATGACTAGAAGGGAGAAGACCTTATGAGCATAGAGGTTAGCGCTCTTTGCGCGGGCTATCGCGGCAGGCGAGTTTTGCAGGACGTAAGCTTTTGCGTCAGCGACGGTTCGCTCATGAGCGTACTGGGGCCAAACGGCGTTGGCAAGAGCACGCTTTTTAAATGCATACTTGGGCTTATCAGGGATTACACCGGCGAGATAAAAATAGACGGCGAGGCCGCGCACGCGCTTTCCCAACGCGAGATAGCAAGGCGCATTGCGTATATACCGCAAAATCATCAGGACGCGTTTTCCTATACGGTGCTTGAAATGGTGCTCATGGGCGCGGCGCACAAGGTGTCTATGTTCTCTCAGCCCCAAAAGGCGGAGGAGCGCGAAGCGCTGTCGGCGCTTGAGCGCGTTGGCGCGGCGGCTTTGGCGCACAGGAGCTTCAATATGCTATCTGGCGGCGAGCGGCAGCTTGTTTTTATCGCGCGCGCGCTCATGCAAAAATCGCGCACGCTCGTCATGGACGAGCCCACCGCAAGCCTCGATTACGGCAATCAGCTTCGCACGCTGGAGCTTGTGAGCTCGCTCGCGCACGAGGGCTTCTGCATAATCATATCAACTCACGATCCCATCACCGCGCTCAATTTTTCGGACGCCGTGCTCGCGCTTACAGACGGGCGCATATTAGCCACGGGCTCTCCGAGCGACGTACTAAACGCCGAGCTTATAAAAAAGCTTTACGGCGTGGATACTGCCTTTATAAGCACGGCGCACGGCACCGCGCTGCTGCCCACGCGAATATAAAGCTTTGCCTAGAATTGCCGGCTTGCTTTTTCTGCTTGCTAAGTTTGCGTTACAATGCTATCATATTATGTAACAAATTAGATTACAGGTGGCAATATGAAAGACGTCGAAATCTATTTATTGGGCGATTTTCGCATTATAGTGAATGGCGAGGATATAATTCCGCAGTTTGGCGGGTCTAAAAAGAAGCTTTCGCTTTTATCCTACCTTATAGTGAACCGCAACAAGGCGCTGTCGATAACAGAGCTTTTTGAGCAGCTTTGGCCGGGCGATGATAACGCCAACCCCGAAAGCGCGCTTAAAACGCTTGTGAGCAGGCTAAGAAAAACCCTGCTCGATTACGGCCTTCAAAACGCCATTGTCACGCGCAACGGCGCATACATGTGGAATGCGGAGATGCCGTGCAATGTGGATCTATTTGAGTTCGAGGAGCTTTGCGAGGTAATATCCAAGCAAAGCAAGTGCGATCTTTCCACAAAGCGCATGGTGGATAAGGTGCAGCAGCTTTACACCGGCAATCTTTTGGCAACTATGTCAAGCGAATCGTGGGCGATGGCCAAGAGCATGTTCTACCACAATCTCTATGTGAGCACCATATATGCGCACGCGCAGCTTTTGGCGCAAAATGAGGAATACGATGAGATAGTTAAGGTCTGCCGCAAGGCGCTCGATATAGATCCGCTCGACAGCAAGCTCAATCTTGAGCTGATGACGGCGCTGATGAAGCTTGGCAAAAATAAAGAGGCCATGGATCAATACGAGCTCACTACCGATATGCATTACACATATCTGGGGCTTCGCCCCTCCGAGGAGATTTTATCCTTTTATAAGACGCTCATTCGCACCGAGCGCACTAGCGAGGCGGATATACGCGAGATCTGCAACGACCTTTTGGAGGGCGACGACGCAAAGGGCGCTTTCGTGTGCGAATACGCCATATTCAAGGATATTTACCGTTTGCAGATGCGCAATCTAAAGCGGCTTGGCAACTCAATGCTGCTCGTTTTGGTTACGGTAAGCCCGGTGAACGGGCAAAAATACGATAATCTCATGCTCGATAAGCTCATGCGCCAGCTTCTTTCCACGCTTTTGCAGGCATTGAGAAAGGGCGACACTATTTCGCGCTACAGCCCGACTCAGTTCGCCATATTGCTCTCAAGCGTCAATTTCGACACCGGGCGCAAGGTGATGGAGCGCGTGAAGTCCACATTCTATTCGCTCTGCCCAACGTCGAGATTCGTTTTAAGCTATCGCCTCGCGCCGCTCGACGCGGATTAAAAAATGAAGCTGATATTTCCAAACGAGCAATACTATAATTCCTATATGGACGCGATAGCGGAATATCGCGTCCATGGTCTTGATACTGCTAATTTTCTTGGCGGGGACGAACTTTTTGCAAGGGTAAAAGACCTTAAGGACGGCGTAAACCTGCCCAATGGCTATGTTCCGGCCACATATCTATGGCTTGTTGACGGCGATGAGTTTATAGGCGAAATATCCATAAGGCATGCGCTCACTCACGCGCTTCTCCGCTTTGGCGGCAACATAGGCTACGTCGTGCGCTATTCGCGCTGGAATACGGGCGCCGGAACGAAAATGCTCGCAATGGCGCTTGAGTATGCTAAAAATACCGTGGGGCTTAACCGCGCGCTCGTCACCTGCAACGATGAAAACATCGCCTCCGCCCGCGTTATTGAAAAGAACGGCGGGGTTTTGCAGGATAAGATAGAAAATACTATCGGCGGAAAAAGGATAACCACCAGAAGGTATTGGATAGAGCTGTGAAAAGTGACCCGCAAAGGCATGAAGGTTATCCTAATGCCAACGCCTTTGCTTACTTTTGAGCCACCAGCAGAAATCTGTGGAATTGGCTGCGGATGGCGCCTTCTTTTTCAAGAATTTCCTGCGCTTTAAGGAGCTTATCAAAGCATTTTTCCACCGAGAACCCAACAAATTCCCACTCTATTATCCGCGCGAACCACACAAGCGCTCCAACATCGTAAAACGTTATGGGGCCAAAGCACTCCTCGGCTCTTAGCAGCTTAAAGCCCGCATCGCGGAATTTGCCGCGCACAACATCGAGGCTGTTATCGGGAAAGCTTTCCGCCGTGCCGGGCAAAAGCAGCTCAACAAGCTCAATATCGTTATGGCAGCCCACCTGCTGCGTTATGAATTTGCCGCCGGGCTTTAAAACGCGCATCAGCTCCTCGGGGATAAAATCGCCGTGACGATTTATAACAATATCGAAGCTTTCATCTTCAAAGGGCAGCGCTCCCGCACCGTCGGCCGCGCGAAAATCTATGCCGAGCGGCAAAAGCTCCTTTTTGCAAAGCTCAACGTTGGGCGCATAGCCCTCTGTTGCAGCGGTAAGCTTGGGGTCGTGACCGAGCGAAAGGAGAAATTCGCCTCCGCCGGTGTCCATATCGAGTATTCTATGGCCGCTTTTAAGATAGTCGCCAATAACGCTCCTGTAATCCCAAGGCAGTTCGTCCTCCTCTGAATACCTATCGTTTATGTGTGAAAAATCCCAGCCCTTAATATGGGCTATGCTCTCTTCCTTGAGCCAAATTTCCCTGAGCTTTTCCGCGTCCATATTCATTCTCCTTCCGCCTGTATAAGGCATTTTAAATTCTAGCATATTTTCCACTGTAAAGCTACCCAAAGTCGTGATATAATCGCTTTCATGGAAGCATTGCTTGGGAAAAAAGAAACGGCGTTTGAGTTTCTGCGCGGGAACGCGGAGCTTTTCGCCTGCCCTATATGCTCGGCGCGGCTTTGCGTGCGCGAGCCTTTTTTCGCGTGCGAAAACGGCCACGCATTCTCTGTGCCTCGAAAGGGCGTGCCGGTTTTAATGAAAACTCAGCTTAAAAAGAGCCGCATATATGACGCGGAGCTGTTTGTAAACAGGCGCAAGATAATCATGGGCGGGCATTACGCGCCCGTATACGCGCAAATAGCCGAGTTTGTGCGCAAATACTCCGCCTCGCCGCGCGTTATGCTCGATATAGGCTGCGGCGAGGGCAGCCACACGCGCCGCATAGCGCAAGCGCTCGGCGGCGAGCTCATTTCCCTGGGCTTTGACATCAGCCGCGACGCAATACTGCTTGCGAGCGATTATATAGCTGCAAAAGCATTTTTCTTCGTCGCGGACGCCACCCGCGTGCCGCTTGCGGATAACAGCGCGGACGTGATAATAGATTTTCTTTCTCCGTATCAGGCGCTTGAGACGCGGCGCGTGCTAAAGGACGACGGGCTTTTTATCAAAATAACGCCCAACGCGCCATATCTTCACGAGCTGCGCGAGGCGCTGCAAATCAGCGCGTACACGGGCGCTAACGACGTTCAAAAAACGGCCGGCGAGCATTTTGGCTTTTTAGATTCCGCAAGGGTCACATGCGTCGCAAAGCTTAGCGAGGGCGAGCGCGAGGCGGCGATAAAAATGTCTCCCC
>CAZZNN010000053.1:0-5910 GCA_964655605.1 uncultured Oscillospiraceae bacterium | reverse complement strand
AGGGAAATGGAGGCCGCAGCAATAGAAATAAACAGCGTCACTATTGATTTAACCGTGACCTGCTATAAAAAAGGAGATATTTATGAAAAAGAAGCTCACCAATGACGACAAGGCGCTGCTGAAATCCGTCGCGCGCAACAAAAGCTACGACGTGGGCTACGGGCTGCTCGCAAACGACGTGCGAGGCGAAACGTTCGACTATATCATGCAGGGCGCAATGGACGTTAAATATGAAAGCCACAAGCAGCGCGAGGAATGGCTCGCGGGCGCTATGGAGCGCATGGACGAGAGACTTTCGCCCGAAGCCGTGATAAAAATACGCGAGGACAGCGCGTGCTGCCTTGGCGGCGAGCGCGCGGAGCTCGCAAAAAAAATTCACGATAGCTTCCCAACCGTTGAGGAGCGCTTTGACGCTTTCGCCAAGACCCGCACCATAGTTGGCGACGTCGCCTATCGCACTGACGACGGCGCGTACCGCGTGTGCTTTTGGCAGGAGCCGCAGGGGCCGCGCGGGTGCTCATGCCTAAAATACGTCCCCAAGGATAAGCCCATGCCCATGTCGTGGTGCTTATGCTGCGGCGGGCACATAAAAACGCATTTTGAAAATGCGCTGGGCGTAAAGGCCGAATGCACCTGCGTTTCATCGCAGCTCAGCTCCTGCGGGCAGAAGCCGTGCGTATTTGAACTAAGAATAGAATCTGAATAAAACTAAGGGCTGAGATTTGCGGCTCAGCCCATTTTTTATTTATCCAAATACGGGTGGTTTATCGCGTACTGGACGTTTATCTGCTTTTGCATGGCTTCGGGGTTCATGCTGTGCGTTAGCGCAACGCTCGAGTCTATAACGCCCTTTCTCACAAGATCGAAAAGCCCGGCGTCCATTGTGCACATCTGCTCCGCGCCGGAGGAGTGGATCATTGAATTTATCTGGTGCGTGCGTCCCTCGCGGATTAGATTGCGTATGGCGTTATTGCAATGCATCACCTCAAACACCGGCATGGACTTGCCGCCCTTTATGGTTGGCACGAGCTGCTGCGACACTACCGATTGAAGCACCATTGAAAGCTGCATTCTAACCTGCTCCTGCTGCGAGGCCGGGAATGTGTCAACAAGCCTGTCTATCGTGTTGGCGGCGCCGAGCGTGTGAAGCGAGGATATAACGAAATGCCCCGTTTCAGCGGCGGTAAGCGCGGTGCTTATGGTTTCGCTGTCGCGCATTTCGCCAATTAGAATAACGTCCGGGCTCTGCCTTAACGCGGCGCGGAGGGCGTCCGCGTAGCTTATCGTATCAAGCGATATTTCTCGCTGGCTTATTATGCACTTATCATGGCTGTGCAGATATTCTATGGGGTTTTCAAGCGTTATTATATGGCCGTTGCGCTCGTGATTTATTTTATCCACCATGCACGCGAGCGTTGTGGTCTTGCCGCTGCCAGCAGGGCCCGTGACTATAACGAGGCCGCGCCTGTTTTCAGATATGCGCATAACGGAATCCGGTATATTAAGCTCCCGGCTAGACGGCAGATCGAATGTGACCACCCTTATCACCGCCGCGAGCGAGCCGCGCTGCTTATAGGCGTTCACGCGAAAGCGCGATACCTGCGGTATCGAAAATGAAAAATCATCGTCGCCATGCTCATTTAAGCGGGACATATCCCTATCGTGCGCAAGCTTATATATCTGCATTATCAGCTCGTGCGTATCCGTTGGCGAAAGCGCCGTTTCAGGGCGCGTGAGTATCGTCTGCCCAAAGCGAAAGCTTAGCGGACGTCCTGCAATTATGAATATATCCGAGGCGCTTTTTTTTACAAGCTCCGATAGTATTGGAACAACTTCCATTTTTTTGCTTACCTCCGTCAAGACGTTTGTGCAGTTGCTGCCGTTTGCCATTTTACAATGCTTATGGCGTCGCCAGTGTGAGTTAGCTCAACATAGAGCGAATTGTTTTTATCTATTGGCATATTGTAACATATAAGCTCTCCATAGTCGATAGTTTGTATCACATCAAATCCGTATTCCGCGGGATCCGCCCCCGCCGCTATAAGCTTTTTAAGCTCCGCGAGCTTTTCCGTGGCGGCAAAATCCGCCAAATAATATTCGCTCGCCGCCTCGGAAGCCTTCTTCGCCAGCCGCCCGTCCGTGCGCGCCGTTATAAGCGAGAGCACCGCGAAGCAGCCAAGCAGCATAACCACCAGCACTGTTATTAGCGACGGTATGCCCACGGCCGTGAAAAAATCGTTCCTGTCGCCCTGACGCTTTGAAGAACGCATGGCCATGTGCGTTTTCATTTTTTGGCTCATTGCGCTGCGCCTCCCGCCTCAAATACTAGCGATAAATATGCCGTTTCCATCTGAAATATCACTCTCTCGCCGTCACAAACGCTTATATCAGCGCTTACAAGACCGGTTTCCTCATCTGTGCCTACTACGCAAAGCGTGAGCACATTATCGGTATTAGAACTAACCTCATTCCACTCATCGTCAAAATGCTGCACAAAATGGAAATTGCCGGGGCAGTAGCCGCCAACTAGCTCCGCGGCCTCGCTTACGCTCCCCTTTGCCGCCTTGAACGCCTCCGCCGCGCTCTGTGCCTTCAGCGACGCCACGCTCAAGGCGCGCGCTTCATTGCTCTCAACGCGCGCCTTGGCGAATATCGATACGCTCGCCGCCGCGCACAGCGAAAATATGAGCATGCACAAGATGAGCTCAAGGAGCATTATCGAGCCTTTTGAGCGCGGCCTCATGCCGTCGCGTCCATTTATACCAAAACGCATAAGCTCACCTCCCGCCTAATCCGCTGCGTATAGTGATAATGAAGGTATCCTCCGTGCCATCCGGATCAGCGAGCGTAAAGCTCAGCGCGGAGCCTTGAGCTTTCTCAGCTACAGAAAAGCCCGAAAGCTCCGTTAGCCTCTGTCCGCTCTTTGGCGTCGGCTCTATCGACGCGGGCGACATTACCTCCATGAGATAGCCGTCATATAAATAAACATAGGTGTTGTATTCTTCGCCGTCATAGTCGTGCGTGAACACTATAGCGTCGCTCTCCCCCATTTTGCACAGCGATATTTTTGAGTTGCCGTCCTCACGGCGAAGCTTTTGCTGCAAATACAAGGCGGACGTTCGCGTGAAAGTATTTTTCTCTGTTTCGGCATTTATTCGTGAATAAACATTCGTTCCGGTGAGCGCGACGCTTAGCGCGAGGAACGCGAAAAGCAGCATCAGCGTCAAAACTGATAATATGTCGAACACATGTCGCTTTGTGCCCATTTTTCGCCCTCCTTCCACATTAGTAAATCAGTATACAGTAAACCGTATCGCACCGTTTTTAGCGCTACTTTTCGATGACGAACACCTTTATCTCCGGCATGAGGTTTGCGCCGAGGGATTGATAATGCACGAAATAGCGCTCAGAATCATAGTTTAGGCCATACTCGGCCTTAATATAGTCCAAATCCTTTGGATAGCTGCCCTCAAGCGCATAGCACTCAACGGCGCAGCGGCGCAGCGCGCTTTCAATAAGCGTGCGCTGCTCATCTAAAGTAGCGCTTGAAAGCCCCGACAGCGCAACGAGCGCAAGCGCCACGACTATAAGAAATATAGGTATTACCAAAAGCGTAAGATCGCGTTTAGGCATATTTCGCCCTCCAAGCCTTTATCACATACCGGTGAGCGCGCTCATGAGCGGCAGCATAACGCTTAAAAGCACCGCGCCCACCATTATGCAAAGCACCATAACGAGCGTCGGCTCCAAAACGGATACGGTTCTGTCGAGCCGCTCGTCGGCGTCGGCCGCCACCTGATCGGAAACGGTCTCAAGCGCGTCGCCTATATCACCCGTTTGAAAGGCCACTGTGAGCGGCCCTCTATAGCGCGCGGGCACGAAGCTTGATGAGGTGAGCACCGCTTGAAAGCTCGCGCCCTCGTCCATGCGCTTCGCCATCTCCTCTATTTCGCGCTTGGCGGCACTATTCTCCATTATGGGAGCGGCCAGCAAAAGCGCGTCGCGCGCCACTATGCCGCTCCTTATCATAAGCGCCATGGAATAGCAGAATCTATCGCTCAAAATGAGCCGCATTAGCCTTTTTGAGCCGGGGATAAGCCTTATTAGCGCGTCGCCGCCGCCCTTTGCGGGCACTAGCGCGCTTACCGCCGCAATTATGAGCAGCGCCGCGATAATGCCGAGTATCCACCATATACCGCTTGATACGGCGTTGCCCAGGGACAAAAATCCACTCGCGACCACGTTCATGCTAAGCCCGAGCTGCGCGAACACCCTTTCAAACACCGGCATCACCTGCGTTAAGAGCACCACGATAACGCACAGCACCATAAGCGTCATGCCGAGCGGATACACCAGCGCCCCGCGTATGCGCCTTCTTAGCGCGTCGCGGTTGAGATAATATTTCCCCAGTGCGCAAAACACCTCGCTAAGCGTGCCGGAGGCTTCGCCAACGCGCACCATATCACAGGCGTATTTTGGAAAATCGCCGGAGCTATGCAATGTGTCCGAGAGCCTGTCGCCAGCCTCGGTGGGCGAAATGAGCTTTTTGTAGAGCTGCCTTTCGCGCTCGCGAGACGCGTTTTCAGCGAGTATGCTAAGCCCGAGCGACAGCGGTATGCCGCTGTCGGTGAGCATACCAAGCTCCTGGAAAAAATCCGCGAGCAGCTCGTCCTGGAGCATCTCCATTTTTTTCTTGTCAGCCATAAGCGTCCTCCCGCACATCAGTAATAATACATATCGTTATAATTCTTGCCGTCGCCTATATACGCGGCGAGCGTGCCGGAATCCTCCGCGTTTGCGGCGAATGTTGGGTCCATGCGCACCCAGTTTTTGCCGTCGAAGCGAATCATCTCGTCCACCCAGCCTATTTCCTTTATATAAACGCTTATCCACGCGTGCTTCAGCTCGCCCGCATATCCAACGACCAGCTTTGTTGGTATTTTTTCAAGCCTTAGCATAGCGCACATAAGCGCCGCATAATCGAAGCATATACCGGTTTTCTCGCTCAATATAGCGTCGCAGCTAGGAAGATAGCTCGCGTCAAGCGTATCGTATTTATCGAAATCATAAGAGATAGTGCTTATAACATATTCGTATATAAGGTTCACCGCGTCAAGCTCGCTCGCCGCGCCGCCGCAAACCTCCTCACAGACGGACACCACGGCGTCGCCCTGCTCAAACCACACATATTGATTTGGATAGAGAAACGGCGAAAACTCATTTTCTATATTCGCCTTGAAGGATATGCCCGCCACAAAGGCGTATTGGTCGCCCGTCAAATTTTTATACACATTCGCCGTATATTCGCCGCTGCCGCCGGTGAGTGGGAAAAATTCAAATTTTGATTTGGACGAGAGCGTATATTGATATGTCGCGCCATCTGGCACGGTGAGCTGCATTTTCACCTTTTTATCGCTTATAAGGTTTTTCACCGCGAAGTAGCCCGACGCTATATTTGAATAGTCTATAACGGCATATTCATTTGTCTCCTGCACGTCGCCCGTCTTTGGCGACAGCACATTGGCGCCGGTATTTTCCGCGGCGGGCGAGGCGGCAGGCTTCGCCGTGGCGCTTGGACGGCTCGCGGCGGGCGTATCCGAGGAAACAGTTTGGTTGAAGGTGGGAAATGTGTAGTCCAGCTTTTCGTCCGCGCCCTGCAAAAAATCGCCTGAGCAACCCAAACACAAGGCTGCAAGCAGTATTGCCGCCGTCGCGCCAAGTATTTTAGTTGCCTTTGGGCCATGCCTCATAATATTCCGCTCCGTTTACACGCCGCCTATGAATATAATGAAAGTATAGCATATTTTGGCACGATTGTATATACGCTCGGCCACGCTATGGAAAGCGGCCGAGCGTATGCTTGTCGAAAAAGTCCTGTTCGGACTTTTTCGAGGTTGCAGATTTTGCCTA
>CAZZNN010000052.1:4225-11430 GCA_964655605.1 uncultured Oscillospiraceae bacterium | reverse complement strand
CCGCCTATGGCGTATATGCTGCTGCCAAGGCTGTCCCAGGTAAAGGCGCTTATCGAATCGCCAAAACCCATATCGCTAAGATCAACCATAAGCTCGCTCGTATCCGTGTCGAACACATATAAATGCGTGCTTTCAGAAGCCCTCTCAAGCACCGCGAGCCGTCTCCCGTCAGGCGAATATTCAGCCGTAGCTATCACTTCAAATTCAAATGACAAAAGCGGATGCGCATAGCCGTTTTCCTCAAGCACATAAAGCTGCTCGTAGCTGTAAGCGTCTGAGCCTATGCCGCTAAGAAGCCTGCGGCTGTATAAATAGCCGCCCTTTTTTGGCGTGTCGGTGAGAAAAAGCCCGTCAGGAATAAGCACGTCGAGCGTTGTGATTTCGCCTGAACGCCTCGCGCACTGCTCATCGTAAGCGGCGGTGTATTCCATTTTTTCATCATAGCGCGGCAACTCGCCAAAATGTATAAGCTCGATGCGCCAGCTTGATGGCACCGCGCTTTCATTTAGCGCGAGCAGGCTTTGCCTGAATTCCTCCGCGTCTGCCTGAGAAGAAAAAGGCTTTGATATTAAAAGCACCGTGTTCATATCGTTTGCAAGGGTGGGTTTTAAATCTATCTCGCGTGAAAGCGTGCCGCTGCAATAATCCCGATAGGCGTTCGCCACAACGAAATAGCCGCTGCCCTCGGGCGCGAGCAGGCTTTCGGTGAGATCAAGCGTGTTAGGAGTAGCTTCCGGCTCGGTAGGCGTGGCGGAAACGGGGGAGGGCTTGCTTTTTAGCGTTATAATAAGCTTTGCGGGCGCTTCCTCCACCTTGAACGCCGCGTCGTTTGCGAGCTGAAAATAGATGGCCATTGCGCTGCCCTCGGAAACGGTGTGGCGGAAGCTGCCAAGAATTATCGGCGCGGCGCTTATATCCATCTGCCGGTAATAATCCCAATAGGCGAGCGAGTCGAATTCTATCACCAGCCTGTACGGCGCGCCAGTAAGCTTAACTGTGTATGTGGGAACGCCGCTTATAACGCCCTCGTCCGTGCCGCCGGACATGCGGCTGCCGGTGATAAAGTCGAGCGTGAGCTTCGTTTCATCGCCGGAGGTATCAAATGTGGCGGCGCGCGCGTTCACGTTTTCAAGCGCCGTGCCGCCCTCGATTATTTCGTCGGTAACGAAGCCGGAAAAAGCGTCGCTGTCGTCGGAAACAGGCGCTTGCGCCTCGGGGGCGCACGCGGATATGAATAAAAGACATAATAAAATCAATGTTGCACTTAATCTACGCATAGTCACCTCGTAAAAACTGACTTATTATATCACAGTTTGTCTTGCTTATTAAGCCGCAGAGCTAAATTAATACAATGTTTTAAATTTTGCGGGGCAAAACTATTTGCACTATCTATATGATTTGGTATAATAAATTGATTATTCGCATTCATGCGATAAGCGGGAGGATTCGATATGAAGTGTAAAGTCTGCGGCGCGTACAATGAGGACTACCTCGAGTATTGCGAAAACTGCGCCGCTCCACTCACGCCGGACACAGGTGCGGCGGAGCCTGCGACTAAGGGCTATCAAGCGCCCGCGAGCGCTGCTGAAGAAAATAAGGAAGCGCCCGCATGGGGATTCGTCAAACCGCCGGCCTGGCCAAAACCGGATTTCAGCGCCAATAACGTCAGCGAAGATGATATACCTGAAAACTATAGAAGAAAATTTGAGCCGCGCGCGGCGGCGCAGAGCGTGCCGCCGGTGAATGCGGCTTATGCGCCCGAAAGCCAGGCCGCCAAGGCTCCTGTCTCAGCGCCGGAAGCCTTTGTGCGTCAGGCCGCGCCGGAATATGCACCGCGCCCGGCAGCGCCGGAATACGCGCCGCGTCAGGCCGCGCCCGGATATACGCAGCCCGTGCAGAGCGCGGCGGTTGAGGACGTGCCGGCCTTTAGCATCGGCGGCGGTTCCGCCTATACCGATGACGACGGTTATGTAAACGATGTTCAGGCTTCGGTAAAATATGCAGAGCCCGTCAACGACGACGGCTTCTACGATTACGACGCCGATCCAAAGGAGCGCGAGTATAGCGGGAAATACGGCAAGACCCAAAGGAAGGCTGCGCCCTCCTCGCGCAAAAGGAGCGCGTCGAGACGCGGTCGCGGCGGCAAGATGGATATGCGCAAGTTTATCTATATCGGCGCGGCAGCCGTGCTGGTGATAGCCATAGTGATATTTGGCGTCATCATAATAAATAAAGAATACGGCGGCAGCTTCAGCAATATGACGGCCAACGTTTTCGGCGGCAATCCGCTAAGAAAGCCCTCCGTTATAACCGACGAGGTGAGGGAGGACGGCTCTGATGGCTGCGTAATATCAATTTATGCAAACCCAGGCACCACGATGCGCTTTACAGCCGGACAGGTCGTTAAGGAAGCGCCGATCACCACGAGCGCGCTTAGCATGCGCATAACGAAGCGCGTTTGGATACCGGACGAGCCCCTCGACGTGGCTGAACTATCAGTCACGCCGGACGTTGTGATTATCAGCGCGGACGGCAAGGAGACAAAGGTGGAATTTGAGGATCCCGTAATAATAAAGATCCCGTCCATCGAGCTCAATATCACCACTCCCGCCACCACGGAACTCACCACCGATACGCCCACCATAGCCGTCGCGGGTACCGTTGGCGATAATACCGCCAGCGTATTTATAGACGATGTGCAGGTATCCGTTGATGAAGCGGGCAATTTCAACACCACCTATAATGTGCCCGGCGCAGGTAATTACACGATAACGGTCGAAGCGCGCAAAAACGGTTATCAGATAGCTCGCAAGACCATAAACGTAGTCTACGGCTCAGCGGGCGCCGCCAGCGGCACAGACGCCGCAGGCACGGGCGTTGTTGAGGGCAATATCCCCATCACTATCGACGAGGGCGTAAAGCAGCGCGATACCGCCGAGACAATAGCCGTTTCCGGCTCTGTTGAACCCGGCGTCGCCATCACGGTGTCTGGCGTAGAGCTGGTTGGCGATGTTACTATGGACAGCGCCACTGGCAAGTTCAACTTCACCGTGTCGATGCCCAAGGCTGGCCTTTACACCACCGTTATCACCGCCACCAAGGATAATGCCTCCTCCTCAAAGACGCTCTATCTTGAGCACAATCCGGAGAAGGATTCCTACATGCAGAATGTGTACGCGCTCGATTACGCGCGCATACGCGATTATCCCAATCATGAGCAGGGCTACAAGGTCGTTGGCAAGGTCATAGAAATAATTCAGTCTGAGCCATACGTCAAGGCTCGCATACAGACTGCCGACGGCGATATAATCTTCTCGTACTATAGCGGTATAGCCGAGATCTCCACCTCCGACGGCAAGACCTACGAGCTTTATGCCGATCCCGCCGGAACCGACGAGGGAACCGGACTTCCCAATATGCATGCTTGGTACATAAAGAAAAGAAGCTAAATAGAAGCTAAACACATAAAAAAGCGGACGCGAAAAAATGCGTTCGCTTTTTTATGTATTGAATTTTTCTCTGCGGATACACTAGAGGTAAATCATAAATCTAAGGAGAAATTAAATGGATACTCTTGCTTTGATACTGGTGATAATAGGCGCGCTCAACTGGGGGCTCATAGGCATATTCCAATATGACCTTGTCGCGGGGATATTCGGCGGCATGAGCGGCGTCGTATCGCGCATAATCTATACTCTGGTCGGCCTCGCCGGAATATGGGGCATATCGATATTGTTTAGACGCGACGGCAGACATAGCCGCGCTGAGGAATAAAAAAGTGCGCACCCGCATTTTTTGATAGGCTGTGTTATATGCAGGCCAGAGCCCCCGCTCCCGCCCCACATAACGCCCAAAACCCATAGGGCGGGGGCTTGCCCCCGCCGCACTTTTGCACCTGCCCACGGTACGTCAACGCACCGCGTTGCCGTACCCTACGATTTTCAAACGCCATCTGTGCGGCACATCGTAGGGTACAGCAAAATCGCAGATTTTTACGTGCCGCTTTCCTCTCGTCCCGCCGCACTTTTGCACCCGCACGGGTACGTCAACGCACCGCGTTGCCGTACCCTACGGCATGCGTTTCATCGCCGCGTGCGCATGAAACATTGTCAGTCCCCCCCGTAGGGCGGGGGCTTGCCCCCGCCGCATGCGCTTGCGCCAAAAACACCCGCTTTTCACTTACGCTTCAAATCCAAACACATTCCTCACCGCGTTGGCTCCCCATAGCTTCACAGCAAGCTTATACATAGCCTTGGCATGTATCCTGTCGTGCCATATAAAGCGCCTTAACACCTTCATAAGCGTCCAGCTTTCGCCGCCGTTGCCTATAAACACCGTGTTTTGCAGAAAATCCGCCTGCGCCTCAAGCTTATTAAAGCCTTCCAGCCTGCAAGAAAGAATATCCGGCTCATTGCCCACGTCCACGCCTATTTCACCGAAATAATAATTATTCACATTCTTTGTATGGTTATACATTTCGCGCGCTGTTATAGGCACGTCGCCATAAAATGTTGTGCGTGGCCTGAAGCATGTTGCGTCCTTATCGGGCATAGAGTTATAAAATACCAAAAAATCCTTTGCGGATCTCAGGGCGAGCGCCTTTAGCTCGCTGTATTGAGCAATATCAAGCTCAGGCAGCTCGCTATGAAAAATAACGTCCGAGTCCGCGTCGCAAACGCGCAGAGCGGGACTGAGCTTTTCCTGCACGATATTGACCTTTATATTTGTCACGTCCATGCCGTCAAATCCACGCCAGCGCGCATACTGCTTGAGCTCGCGCCCAAACTTGGCTATGGCGGCCTCGCGCGTTTCGCCCCGTACAAAAGCGCCGGTAAAATCCTCTGAGTATATAAGATGGCCTTGGCCGTTATATTCGTCTATCGCCCGTATTTCTATCATGACGCTGCTTCCACTTCCGCTCGCACATAATCGAGCGCGGCCCAAAGCTGCGCGTCGGTGTCCTGCTCAAGCTGATCTATGGGCATGCCCAAAAGCTCGTCAGGCAGATCGACCTCAATGTCGGGCGTTATGCCAACGCCGTCAATGTTGCGGCCGGACGGGGTGTAATAGGCGTCTGTTGTGAGCTTTAGCCATGCGTGATTGGATTTTAGCATTGTGGTGGTCTGCACAACGCCCTTGCCGTATGTGGTCATGCCAACTATCATGCCAAGGCTATTATCCTGTATAGCGCCCGCAAAAATCTCGCTCGCGGACGCGGTGGACTCGTTCACTATCACTGCAAGAGGCACGTTTATGCCGCCCGAGCGCGCGGTATATAGCTCGCCCTCGGTTTCGTATTCGTTTCTTACGCTCACTATTGTGCCGGACTCCATCACCATGTCCGCTATCTTTATCACATAGTCGAGCGCGCCGCCGGGATTGCTTCTAAGGTCGATAACGAGCGAGCGCATGCCCCTGTAGGTCAGATCCTTGAGCGCCTCCTTAAATTCCTCAACGCAGTTGCCGGTGAATTTATCTATGCGGATATAGCCCGTGCGCTGATTAAAAAGCGCGTAGCTCACCTGCTTTAAACTCAGGCTTTCGGACACGGGGGAGAGCGTTAGCGTAACGCCGTCGCGCACTAATGTAAGCTCCACCGCCGAGCCGACGTCTTTATTGAGCATGGAGGAGATAGCGTCCGCTGAAAGACCGGCAAGGCTCGCGCCGTCGATATGCGTTATCACGTCGCCCGCGAGCACTCCGGCTTTGGCGCACGGCGCGTTTTCGTATACCTTTAGCACCGTTACTCCATTTGCGTCCGGCTGGCTCACGGAAATGCCTATCCCGTCGTATTGGCCGTTTACGCTTGAAAGATAGGCGTCGTATTCTTCTTGGGTGAAATAGTCCGCATAGGGGTCTGAGATGGCGGAAATCATTCCGCGCGCGGCGCTTTCGAGCAGCTTGTCGCGTTCAGGCGCCTCTTTGAGCGCGTCCACCTTGATGCGCTCGGCTATTTCGTCCAAGAATTTTAAATCGCTGAGCCTGCTGTATTCGTCCGGCGTTAAAATCACCTCGTCGCTGCGCTTTTCGTTGAGCTTGCTTACGGTTATCGTGACCGTAATTGCGGCGGTGATTATTATCGTTGCGGCGAAATATAATATTGTCCTTACCCAGGACTTCATTATTTTACCCTCCGATCGGATAATAAATTTATGATTGCAATAGGGTAATTCTATCAATTTTATGTCTATACGTCAAATCAATGGATTATGAATGGACACGATCCGCAAAAACATACAAAAAAAGCAGGCGGAAAAGCCTGCTTAAATAAGCGTTTTTAGCTATACGAGATACGGCTTGATAAATTCTGGCGCGTTGCACTCGTCTCCGCCGATGCTCAGCACTATCTTGAAATCGGAGCGCTTTGCAAATGCCTCAAGCTCACTGAAAAATTCCTTGAGCGTTTCAACCGGATGATGCACGATGTTGACAAATCCGTCTATAAATATGTATTCAAGGTCGAAATCCTGCGCCGCGATACCGGCTACAAAACCATAGAACATCTTTGGTCCGTCAATATGAAATTCGGAGGCGTCAATAAACCTGATACTGTGCTTTAAGTCGAACATGTATTGATTGTCGCTGTCGATGAAAACGATGCTGCCGTTTGCGGTCTTTACCGCCTCATTTGCCATGTCGATGATGCGCTTTGTTTTGCCGGTGCCTCGTTCTCCAAATATAACCCTTATCAATTTGGTTCCTCCTCCTTCGCATAGCGAGTTTAGTAATTTCATTATAAGCGGCAAACGTGAAATGAGCAAGGTTAAAATTTATTCCTTTTCCATGCACTTGCATAGCGGTGCGATAATTAGTATAATTACTCTATTGTTATGATACGATTGCGAGGAATATGCTATGGCGATAAGAAGAATATTTACGGACGACTCGGCCTGCCTATATAAAGCGGCAAGGCCGGTAGAAAAATTTGACGCAAGGCTCTCAACTCTTGTGGACGATATGACAGACACTCTTTACGATGCCGATGGCGCAGGTCTTGCCGCGCCGCAGATAGGCATTTTAAAGCGAGTCGTTGTGATAGATTGCGGAGATGGGCTGGTGGAGCTTATAAATCCCGAAATAATCGAAACCTCCGGTGAACAGGGCGGCATGGAGGGCTGCCTTTCATTCCCCGGAAAGTCGGGCTATGTGGTAAGGCCGAATACTGTTAAGGTGCGCGGCAAAGACAGGCACGGCAAGGACGTTGA
>CAZZNN010000052.1:0-4215 GCA_964655605.1 uncultured Oscillospiraceae bacterium | reverse complement strand
CGGCGAGGGGCTTTTTGCACGCGCTATAATGCACGAGTGCGATCATCTTGACGGCAAGGTGTATCTAAGACTCGTCACCGAGCCGCCTGAAGGCTATAATGATGACAAAGACGAGGACGGCGAATGAAAATTGCTTTCCTCGGCACACCTGACTTCGCGCTGCCGTCATTACAAATGCTTATAAGAAACGGGCATGATATATGCGTTTTTACACAGCCCGATAAGCCCGTGGGCCGCAAGGCAACGCTTACGCCGCCGCCCGTGAAGGTGCTCGCGCTTGAAAATGGGCTTAGGGTATATCAATTTAATAAAATAAAATCGGGCGACGGAGCCGAGGCGTTAAGGCTCGAAGCGCCGGAACTCATGGTAACGGCGGCTTTCGGGCAGATACTTTCAAAAGAAAATCTTTCTGTGCCAAAGCATGGCTGCATAAACGTGCATGCGAGCCTGCTGCCAAAATATCGCGGCGCAGCGCCAATACAGTGGGCTGTGATAAAAGGCGAAAGCGCGACCGGCGTTACCACCATGCTAACTGACGTCGGCCTCGATACAGGCGATATTTTGCTCGCGGAGAGGGTTCAAATAGGCGAAAATGAAACTGCGGGCGAGCTTTTTGACAGGTTGGCCGCGCTCGGCGCAAACGTGCTGGAAAAAACCATTGCCTCGCTTGAAGATGGCACGCTCACGCGCACGCCGCAAAACGCGGCCGAGGCGACAAAGTGCTCCATGATAAAAAAGGAGGACGGCCTTATTGATTTTGCCGTGAGCGCAAAGCGCGTCCACGATAAGGTGCGCGGCATGAATCCGTGGCCTATAGCGTTCGCCATGCTCGACGGCAAGCCGGTGAAAATTCATAAAACGCGTCTTACGGGCGAAAAAGCGTCCGGGGAATATGGCGAATGTGTTGTTGCGGATTCCAAGAAGGGTCTGTATGTGAACGCGGGCGGCGAGCTCCTTGAGATTGTGGAGCTTCAATTCCCCAATGCAAAAAAACTCACGGCGAGCGCGGCGCTGCTTGGCAGACCGCTTGCGGGAAAGGTGTTTAAATGAGCACGAGAAGAATTGCGTATACTGCGCTTTATGACGTCACCGAAAAAGGCGCCTATGCGAATCTGCGCCTTAAAAAAGCGCAGGAGGGTCTTGAAAAGCAGGACGCGCGCTTTGTGAGCGCGCTTGTGTACACCACGCTCGATAACCTTATTTATATAGATTATATAATAGGCCAGCACGCCACAGGCAAGCTGGACGCGCCAGTAAAGTGCGTGCTAAGGCTCGGCGTATGTCAGGCAATGCTTATGAACGTGCCCGTGAGCGCCGCGTGCAACGAGAGCGTTAAGCTTGCAAAGGAGATAGGCAAGGCCGCGCTTTCGGGCTATGTAAACGCCGTCATGCGCAATGTGTGCCGCAATATGAATATGCCTGTCACTCTGCCTGAAAACAGGCGCGAGCGCATTTCGATCTTGTATAGCTATCCAAGCTATATTGTCGATGAATATTGCGATAGGTTTGGCGAGGAGTTTACCGAGGAGCTTTTAAAGCAGAGCCTTCACTCGTTTACTCTGCGCGTTGCGCCTCCGTATACGGTGGAGGAGCTTGAAGCGGCGCTTTGCGCGCGCGGCATAAGCGTTTCTCGCGGCGAGATGGTGAATAACTCGGTAAAGCTTGATAAAGGCTTCGAGCTCACAAAAGATCCGCTCTTTTTAGATGGCAGTATAACCGCGCAGAGCGAAAGCTCAATGCTCGTGTGTACGCTCATAGAGCCAAAGCCCGGCATGAAAATCCTCGACGCCTGCGCCGCGCCCGGCGGCAAGACCGCATATATGGCGGCGCTCGCTGATAATAAGGCTGATATAACGGCGTGGGAGCTTCACGAGCATAGAACGGCGCTCATTGAAAAAACGCTTGAGCGCTTGAAGGTGAGCGGCGTAAAAGTTGAAACGCGCGACGCATCAATAAATATTCCGGAGCTTCGCGGCCAGTTCGACGCCGTGCTCATAGACGCGCCCTGCTCCGGCCTTGGCGTGCCCGGCAAGCCCGACGCAAGATATGTTAAAACCGATGCGCTTATCGAGGAGCTTGCAAAAACGCAGCTGAGCATACTCGATGCCTGCGCGCCTTACGTTAAGTGCGGCGGCACGCTGGTGTATTCCACCTGCACTATTTCCTACAGGGAAAATGAAAAGCAGATAGAAGCCTTCCTAAAGCGCCATGAGGAATTTTCCCCGTGTGATATAAAGGGCTATCTGCCTGAAAGCTCAAGCGCCCGCGAGCGTGCGAATAACGGCATGGTGCAGCTTTTCCCGCATTTGGATAAAACGGAAGGCTTCTTCATGGCGAAGCTTAAAAAGAGAGGACAGTAATTTTGCAGGAGCTCATGTCGATGAATATGGCGCAGCTTGAGACGCTTATGGAAAGGCTGTGCGAGAAAAAATTCCGAGCCGCGCAGGTTTATGGCTGGCTTTGTAAGGGCGCGCGCCCAAACGACATGAGAAATCTGCCCCAAAGCCTCAGGGATAAGCTTTTAGAGCTCCCCTACGGCGGCAGCCGCATACACACGGAGCTAACTTCAAAAAAGGACGGCACCAAGAAATATCTTTTTGAGCTTGAGGACGGCAATATAGTCGAAGGCGTGCTCATGAATTATCATTACGGCAATACGCTGTGCATTTCCTCGCAGGTGGGCTGCCGCATGGGCTGCGCGTTCTGCGCGTCAACGCTGAATGGCAAAGCGCGCGATTTAAGCGCGGGCGAAATGCTCTCTTTTGTTGCAGAGGTTGAAAAGCATGCGCCAAAGCCCGTCAATATGGAGCGCGCGGTAACGAATATAGTTATGATGGGCTCGGGCGAGCCGCTCGATAATTACGATAATACGGTGGCGTTTTTAAAGCTCGTCACCTCGCAGGAGGGCATGCGCATAAGCCCGCGGAATATTTCGGTCTCCACCTGCGGCGTGGTGCCAAAAATATATGAATTTATTCTAGACGCGCCGCACGTCACGCTCTCGGTGTCGCTCCACGCGCCAAACGACGATATAAGAAATGAACTTATGCCGATAAATAACGCGTATCCCATGGCGCAGCTATTGCCCGCCGCAAAAAAATACGCCGACGCGACGGGGCGGCGCGTAGTGTTTGAATATGCGCTCATAAAGGGCAAAAACGCCTCTATGGAAAATGCGCGCGAGCTTGCCTCGCGTTTAAAAGGCATAAACTGCCACGTTAATCTCATTCCGCTAAACTCCGTAAAGGAGCGCCAGCTCGATGGCGTTACCCGCGCCGAGGCGGAGGAGTTTAATAGGTGGCTTAGTGAATATAGGGTATCCGCAACGGTGCGCCGCGAAATGGGAACCGATATAGACGGCGCGTGCGGTCAGCTCAGAAACAGAGTCATAAGCGAAAGGGAGAGGGCAGCGCAATGATCTATGCCGCAAAAAGCATAACCGGTAAACGCGAACTCAATCAGGACTGCGTGTTCATACCAAAGCGCGGCGAAATTTCGCTCGCCATGGTGGCGGACGGCATGGGCGGGCATAAGGCGGGCGAGGTGGCGAGCACCATAGCCGTTGAAACCGTGGCTCAGGAGCTTAGGCGCGGCGGCTCGGGCGGCGCGATAGCGCTCGTTACAAACGCCATAAATCTCGCCAATACGCGCATTTACGATAAATCAAAATCCGAACCCGAATACGGCGGCATGGGCACGACGCTCGTTTTGGCGCTGCTTTTCAGAACGAGGATAATCGTCGCCAATGTTGGCGACAGCCGCCTGTATTTTCTAAGCAATGAAGGCTTATCGCAGGTTACAAAGGATCATTCGTATGTGGCAGAGCTCGTCGCGGCGGGCTTTATAACCAAGCAGGAGGCGCGCGTGCATCCGCGCCGCAATCTTATCACGCGCGCGCTTGGCACAAGACCCTGCGAGCGAGTGGATATATATGAAAAAGATTGGGAGTACGGCGACACTCTGCTTCTATGCTCGGACGGCCTGTATTCAGGCGTCTCGGACGATGAAATGGAGCGCGTGCTAAAGGCCGGTAACGATTTGGACTCAACGTGCGAAACGCTCGTTAATATGGCTCTCACCGGCGGCTCGACGGATAACGTGAGTATAGTCGTGGTGAAAAATGAGGAGGCGGCGCTATGATAGGAGAGAGGGTCGCTGACAGATATAGGGTGGATAAGCTCATTGGCTCGGGCGGCATGGCCAATGTGTATAAAG
>CAZZNN010000051.1:0-11438 GCA_964655605.1 uncultured Oscillospiraceae bacterium | reverse complement strand
CGCAACTGTCTAACTTGAGCGACGCGAGGTGTCCAACTCCAGCGACATATGCAATGATTGATGACAAAAAAAGCATTCTTGAAATTGGGTGCGGTCCAGGAGCTTTATCTCAATCTTTGCAATCGTGGTATCCTAATTGTAAAATAACTGGAACAGATAGAGATAGTAATTTTATCATTTTTGCAAAAAAGCAAGCCCCAAGTATTACTTTTGAAGAAGAAGATGCAACTAGTTTGTCTTTTCAAAACAATACTTTTGATGTTGCTATTTCTAATACAGTTCAAGAACATATAGAACCATCGAAATTTTTCGGAGAACAATATCGAGTGCTGCAAGATGGTGGAGTATGTCTCGTTTTGTCGGCAAGACGAGGAATAAATATAATCGCACCTTGTATTTTGGATCAATCTGATTTTGAAAAAGATATTTGGATAAGAACAAAAGAAGTTTGTTCGGAAACTGATAAAAAATACAGTGTTTGTGCCTACCCATTGGATGAAGCGGAATTACCATTAAATATGGAGCTTTTTGGTTTTAAAAATGTTTCCACTGAATACATTACAATTAATCTAACACCAGATAATCCGATTTATTCAAAACAAATGGCTTATAATATGATTAATGCAAATCGCAAATGCAGTTTAAATGGTGTAGAATATTTAACTGAAATCGCAACACAAATTGTTACACCAGATGAAATTACGGAATTAAAAAGATTGATTAATCTGAAATATGATAAAAGAATAGAGTTGTATGACAAAGGAATAAAACAATGGGATACAACAACGTCTGTAATTATGATTTTACGAGGCGTAAAATGAGCATCTAACGCAACTTGCATAAACTGAATAATCCATTAAGGCAATCACAGAGAACGTGGTTGCCTTTTTACTTTATATAAATTCAGAGAGGAGAAAGACAATGGTATTACAGAACTATAAAAGCTTTCCGTTATTGGATGAATACTTATCCTATTTGGTCATCATAGAGGGGCGGTCAGAAAATACGATTATCGAATATCGAACGGATCTTCTTATGTTTTTTGACTATGTAAATCGAAGCAAAAACCCTCGGGCGAAAAAGTATGCCCTTTCGCACATTGACGCTGGGTTTATTAAATCCGTTACCATGAGCGAGATATACGGTTCTATTGCCGAAAACAAAAACATGAAGATGGCGTCCGCCGGAACGAGAGCGAGGGAAATCGTATCAATCCGGCAATTTTGGAAGTGTCTGAAAAACAAGGCTCATGTGATCGACGAAAATATTGCAGAAGAATTGGAAACGCCCAAAATATCGAAACGTGTTCCTAAATATCTGAATCTTGAGGAAAGCGTAAGGCTGCTAACAGCATTGGAACTTTCTCTTGCTCTTTTTTGTTACCTATGTATTGTACCGCAACAAATTCCAAACGTTTGGTCAGCGGCTTTACATACTTTTCACATGCTTTTTATGCTGTTCACAGGCGGTTCACCTCGACAAAACGTGAAAAATGTAATATTATAAATATCCGTGGCAGGCAGCGTGGGCTAAAGCGTATTGTTTTGATAATATCGTGGGGCGATATTGAGTCACGTTGCGCTATTTACATAAGTGTGAGGCGAGGTATTGTTATGCGTGAGAAGAAGGCGGATAGAACGGAGCGCACAAGAAAAATAGTCGAGATACTTGAGCGCGAATATCCGGACGCGCGGTGCGCGCTCGACTACCGTTCGCCGTATGAATTGCTTGTGGCGACGATTTTATCCGCGCAGTGTACGGATAAACAGGTGAACAAATGTACCGCCGTGCTTTTTTGCGAGCACAACACGCCGGAAAAAATTCTGGCGCTTGGCGAAGCGGAACTTGAACCGTACATAAAAGGGTGCGGCTTATATAAAACTAAAGGAAAAAACATTATTGCTACCAGCGCCTCGCTTATTGAAAAATATCAAGGCGAAGTGCCGCGCGAAAGAGAAGCGCTTATGACCTTGCCGGGCGTTGGGCGAAAGACTGCGAACGTCGTGCTGGCAAATGCATTTGGCGTGCCGACAATAGCCGTGGATACGCATGTGCAGCGCGTGGCAAACAGGCTCGGCATTGCCAAGTCGCAAGACGTGCTAAAAACCGAACGGCAGCTTATGGATTGTCTGCCAATGAGCGAGTGGGCGCGCATGCATCACTGCCTGATATTTCACGGAAGGCAGATCTGCTCCGCTCGCAAGCCTCGCTGCGAGAACTGCCCAGTTTCGGCGCTGTGCGAATTTTATATGAAGGATTAGGTGAAAACGATGCAATTTGTAGATAAAGCGAGAATAGTGATAAAGGCGGGGGACGGCGGCGACGGCTGCGCAACGTTCCATCGTGAAAAATATGTGCCTAACGGCGGCCCGGACGGCGGCGATGGCGGACGCGGCGGCGACGTTGTGTTTATCGCTGAGCCAAGCATGAATACGCTGCTCGATTTCAAGTTTTCGCGGCATTTTAGAGCAGAACGCGGAGGAAACGGCGCGGCGCGCATGTGTACAGGCAAAAATGGCGGTGATATGATAGTCAAGGTGCCTGTTGGCACTTTGGTAAGAGATGTTGAAACAGGCAATGTTATCGCGGATATGAACAAGCCTAACCGCAGGAAGATAGTTTTGCACGGCGGACGCGGCGGGCGCGGAAACGCCCGGTTTGCCACTCCCACGCACCAAACTCCGCATTTTGCGCAACCTGGCCAGAAAATGCTTGAGCATGAGGTGGAGCTTGAGCTTAAAACGATTGCCGACGTGGGGCTTATAGGACTTCCCAACGTGGGAAAATCTACGATATTATCAGTGCTCACGAGCGCGAAGCCCAAGATAGCAAACTATCATTTTACCACGCTGACTCCGAATCTTGGCGTGGTCAAGCGGTACGACAAAACCTTTGTGCTTGCCGATATACCCGGTTTGATCGAGGGCGCGGCGGACGGCGCGGGCCTTGGGCATGACTTCTTGCGCCATGTGGAAAGAACCAGAATGCTGGTGCATGTTGTTGATATATCCGGCTGTGAGGGGCGCGACCCGATAGAGGATTATAATCAGATAAATAACGAGCTTTTGCATTACAGCGAGCGGCTCGCGGCGCTGCCGCAGATAGTCGCCGCCAATAAAACTGATATAAGCGACGAAAATCTGGAGCGCTTTAAAAAAGCCGTTGGCAAGGAAACAAAGGTGTTTGCGGTATCGGCTGCGACGGTCAGCGGCTTTGACGCCTTGCTCGACGAGGTGCTGAAAACTCTTGAGACGCTGCCAAAAACGATGGAGTTTGAAGAAATTGAGATAGATGAAAAACATCGTTACGAGCCCGGCTTTGAAGTGGAAATGGACGACGGAGTATATGTGGTGAGCGGCGGGACTGTTGATTACATTCTCGACACCACCGATGCAGACGACGATGAGTCCATGCGCAGATTCCAGCAATATCTTATAAGCAGCGGGATAATAAAAGCGCTCAAGGAAAAGGGCGCGGGCGATCAAAGCGTCGTTCGCATGGGCGAATGGGAGTTTGACTTTATTGAATAAACTTGCGGGCTTTTTCGCTAAAGGCGGCGAAGCTCTTACCACTGATAACATAGATGAAAGGGAGCTTTCCTAAGCGAAAGCTATGGTCATAAATATGATAAACAGTAAGCAGCGAGCCACATTAAGAAGCATGGCGAACACATTGGAGGCAACATTGCAGGTTGGCAAATCCGGCGTCAGCGCGGAGCTCGCGGAGGAATTGGATAAGGCGCTTGAGGCGCGCGAGCTTGTGAAGCTTTCCGTACTGGAGACCGCACCGCAGAGCGCCAGGGAGGCTATAGGCATGATTTGCGAGAGGCTGCACGCTCAGCCCGTGCAATGCATAGGCCGCAAGATAACTGTATATCGCCGTTCACGCGAAAATCCAAGGATAGAATTATAGCTTGGGCGAGGCGTGCCCCCGGCTTATTATAGACCGGCTTCTTCGCGGCGGAATTGCTGGGCTAGCATTGCAAAGCAAAGGCACGCTCCACCGAGTATGCGATAATACAGCGCGTACCGGACGAAAAATGACGCGGCGAAAAGCGCGAAGGCAACGAACCAGTAGCGCTTTGCCTTGATGGGGTTTAGCGGACTGGAGACGGCTTTTTTCTTCTTTTCCGCCTTCTCACTTTCGAGTATTGCACAGTCAATATCATCGTCTGTGGGCGTTATTTCGTGTGCAAACGGTTTAAGCGCTTTTGCACCAATGTATTGAGCGCTGAATTTGTATCGCTCGGGCAGCGCTTTTGCCTCGTCGGACGCTCCGGATATGCAAAAAATGATAAGCTTATTTGCTCTTTCACGGCGCGCCTTGCGCAAAATGCGCAGCATAAGCTCATCGCTGAGCTTGGCGGCGCACTGAGAAACGCATATAAGCGCACCTTCAAGCGGAAGTGAATTTTTTGCTATATACTCTTTGACTATTCGTGAAAAGCTTTGTTTATCGAGTATGACAAGGCGCTCTGTGTATAGCTTTTCATATATGCGAAGGCGCTCTTTTTTTATGAAGCCGTCAAACCGTATACTCCTCACGAGAGCCGCCAGCACGCAGAATACCGCTAGTGCAGCTATTGAGAGCACCGCCACCAGAACAGTGTTATCCAGTTGCGATGAAAACCAAAGGAACGCGGCGGTTCCGGCAACAAACCGCAGAAAAACGAAATCAACGGCGCGCGCGAAGAAGGTTTTTCCTTTATAGAATTTGCGTCTGTAATATGATAGCATGCACTTGCTTGGTTCGGGGTTTGCACTCATGTTAGCGGACTCCTTTTTTAGCAAGTATTGTCAAGCAGGAGGCGCGTTATTCACTTAGTGAAAAACTTGCGGGCGCAAGTTTGCGGGCACAAAACTTGCGGGCGCAAGTTTGCGGGCACAAAACTTGCGGGCGCAAGTTTTGTGCTATTTACCGCGGGCGACTAATGGTGTATAATGAACTAAGGTGAAATATGAAGATTGGTATTTTGGGCGGAAGCTTTAATCCGCCGCATTTAGCACATATTGGAATGGCTAATAGCTGCATCGATGAGTTTAAACTTGATGAAGTTATGCTTGTGGTTGCCGCGAATCCTCCGCATAAGGCAATAGCCGAGCATGTAAGCGCGGAGCTTCGCTTCGATATGACCAAAATATCCGCATTGGGCGCAGATAAGCTCAGCGTAAGCGATATTGAGCTAAAACGTGAGGGCAAGAGCTACACGATAGACACGATAAAGGCATTTGAAAATGCGGACGCCGAGCTTTATCTAATCGTCGGCGCGGATATGCTTGCGGATTTGCCAACATGGTATCAGGCGAGTGAAATACTTAAAAGAGTGAGCATAATCGCCGTAGGCCGCAAGGGCTTGGAAATGGAAGCGTCAAAAGCACGGCTTGAGAGCGAACATGGCGTAAAGGTGCTTATTTCAGAGTATAACAGCCGCGGCATATCGTCCTCCATGGTGAGGGAACGCGTGCGCGAGGCTTTGCCGCTAAACGATTGCGTATGCGGCGAGGTTGAGCTTTTGATATATGAGAATGCGCTTTATTGGCCGGACGAGCTCAAAGCTATGGCTGCTAAGCTTCGCGGTGAATTGGACGAAAAGCGTTATAAACACACCATGGGAACCGTTAAAGCGGCAATAGAGCTTGCCGGCAGATATAATGCGGATAGGGAAAAAGCAAGGCTTGCCGCGCTGCTGCACGATTGCGCAAGGCGAAAAGAAAAGAAAGAGCTAGTCGCTCTTGCGTCCGCTTATGGCATTGATGTGCCTGAAGATGCGACGCCGGGTCTTATCCATGCGTCGCTTGGAGCCATACATGCCAAAGAAAGCTATGGAGTGAACGATAGGCAAGTGCTTGATGCGATAGGGTGTCATACCCTGCTTAGAATGGATATGACGGATCTGGATAAAATCATCTACCTGGCGGATAAAACAGAGCCAAATCGCGATTATTTCGGCGTTGACGCAATAAGGAGCGATATTGAAAAGAGCGGCTCGCTCGATGAAGCGGTGCTCGCCTGTATAAACGGGGTTTACCTGTATGAAAAAACTAAAAAGACATTTGACTCGCGAATAATGGCGATAAGGGACAGTATCGCCGAACATATAAAGAATAACGGAGGTTGAATTTGGAAACAAAAGAAATGCAAAAAGAGCTTGCCGTAAAGCTTATGGACGTGCTTTACAACAAAAAGGCGTTAGACGTTGTGGGTATTTATGTGGCCGACAAAACAATAATAGCCGATTGGATGATAGTGTGCAGCGGCCGAGTGAGCGCGCAGGTCAAGGCGCTCAGCGACGAGGCAGAGGATAAGGCGGCAGAGATAGGGCTTATTGCAAAACGTAAGGAAGGCTATAACGAGGGCCGCTGGATAGTGATAGACTTTGGCAGCATATTGGTTCACATTTTTCATCCTGAAGAGCGCGAATATTTTAATATTGAAAGATTGTGGGTAGACGATCCGCGCAACGTAATAGAGTATTCAAAAGAAAAAGACGAATAGAAGGCGAGCCGCTAAAGCGCGGCGGCCAATAATCTGAATATTGTATGCTATCAGGCGGTGCGGCGCGACTCAAGTTACGCTGCACCGCTTATTTTCTTGCTCAGTTAACCGGCAAGGCAGCATTCATTTTCTCGCAGGATATTTCATCGCTGCTTATATTTTCTGTCATACAGCAGCGCGGCGATTAGTACCACAAAACATGAACCGGCGTTGTGCACCAAAGCGCCGGTTGTCGGCGTTAAAAGCTGCATTACAGATAGAGCAACAGCAACAAAGTTAATGCACATGGAAAGCGTGATGCTCAGCTTAATTGTTGACACCGCCGCATTGGAAAGCCACTTTAAATAGGGTATTTTTGATAAATCATCACCCATTAAGGCAATATCGGCAGCGTCCACGGTAATATCGCTTCCAATACCGCCCATAGCTACGCCTACGCTTGCAATTTTGAGCGCCGGCGCATCGTTTACACCGTCGCCTATCATGCACACCTTTTTCCCGGCGTTTTGGATAGCCTCGATTCTACCGACTTTTTCTTCAGGCAAAAGTTCGGCGCACACCTCTTTTATGCCAACTTTTTCCGCAAAGTAATCAGCCGTTCGTTTGTTGTCGCCTGTGAGCAAAACGGCGTCGGTATTCATCTGTTTAAGCCCGCTGACCATCTGCTTTGCGTCGGGGCGCAGCACGTCTGATAGGGCGATCACGCCCACACACACGCCGTCGGCAGCAATTAGGACGGACGCTTTGCCTTGGTTGCGAAGCGTATCGAGCGTTTGACTGACCAATGGAGCAATATCAACGTTATTTTCGCGCAGATATTTTTCACTTCCGCACAGCAGCTCTTTTTCGTTTACTTGCGCAAAAATGCCTTTGCCCGCTTCCATACGAAAGCCATTAGGCTCGCTCAATGTGATTCCTTGCAGCTTTGCGTGAACCGTTATCGCTTTTCCAAGCGGGTGCTCGCTGCGGGACTCGGCTGAAGCCACAAGCCTAAGCAGTTCGGCTTTTTCAAAGCCGGGAAGCGTTGGCACAATGTCGCTGACCTCCAATTTGCCGTAAGTCAGCGTTCCGGTTTTGTCAAATGCGATAGTATCAACTTTCCCCATTTTTTCAAGAGCCTCGCCGGATTTAATTATCACGCCATGCTTTGTTGCCTGCCCTATAGCAGCCATGATTGCCGTTGGGGTTGCAAGCACGAGAGCGCACGGGCAGAATACTACAAGAACGGTTACTGCAGTAACGATATTATCGGTCGCAAAGCCCGATATACCGGCTACAGTCATAGCAACAGGCACAAGCCAGCTCGCCCATTTATCCGCAATTCTCTGCGTGGGCGCCTGCTTGCCTTCGGCGTCCTGCACCATGCGAATAAGCTTTTGCAGCGAGCTGTCCTCGCCTACTTTTGTGGCCCTTATATTGATCGTGCCAAACCGATTTATGGTTCCGCAGAACACCTCGTCGCCCTTGCTCTTATCTACCGGCAGAGATTCGCCGGTCATAATTGATTGATCGATGGAGGTCTCTCCCGTCAAAATCACGCCGTCTACCGGGATAGCCTCACCGGGGAGCACGCAAAGGACGTCGCCTTTTTGTATTTCATTGGCTGCGACCATTTCTTCTTTGCCGTTTGCAATCAGGCGCCCCTGCACAGGAGCGAGGTCTATCAATTTTCTAAGGCCCTTTTTTGCGCGATTTGTAGTCGTTTCTTCCAATAATGCTCCTATGGCCATTATGAACGCCACTTCGCCCGCCGCGAATAGATCTCCTATCGCAACGGCGGCAAACATGGCGATAGTAATTAGCAACGCTGAAGATATTTTGCTGATACCGGGGTTGTGAATAATTCTCCATATCGATAGGTACAGAAGCGGGATACCGCTAATAAAAACCGTTATCCACGCAAGGTCGATCGGCAGCGTTATACCGGCGCGGGGTAAAATAAAGCTTAATACAAGAAATACGCCGGAAACAATCGTCATTTTCCACCCGGCAAGCAAGTCGTTCATTCGTTTTATCATAATAATTTACCCCCCCGTGCGCCTTGATTTTTCCATTCAAAGACGGTACAATATATTTTGTATAGAACATTTTGTTCTTAAACCAATTATAGCAATAAGTACTTTGATTGCAACGGATAATAAAACGAGGTTGTTCGTTACGGAATAAAACGAGCGAATTGTTCGGATAGGAGGAATTATGGATAGGCGACAGCAAAAGACGCGGGATGCCATTTTTGATGCGCTTGGCAAGCTTCTCTCTCAAAAGAGCTTTGGTAAAATAACGGTGCAAGAAATCATTGACGCCGCTAATGTGGGGAGGACAACTTTTTATGCGCACTTTGAAACGAAGGATGATCTGTTGCGTGAGATGTGTACGAAAATTTTTGACCATGTGTTTTCCGATACGCTCCATGCAGAGAATACGCATGATTTTTCATTTGCAACCGGGAAACCGGATGTGTTGATTACGCATATTCTTTACCATTTGCGGGATAGCGAAAAAAACATAATTGGCATTTTAAGCTGTGAAAGCGGAGAACTCTTTACACAATTTTTTAGGCACTATTTGGACAAGTCCTTTGCTCCCTACATGATTAAAAACAGCTCTCTTAATGGCGATATACCGCAAGACTTTCTTGTAAATAATATATCCGGAAGCTTTATCAATATGGTGCAATGGTGGATTAAAAACGGTTTGGAGCAGTCGCCTGAAAAAATCGCAGGTTATTTTTTAGCCGTTATAGCACCGATTATCGAGAAATGATGAGCGCTTTACCGTTAAAAAAGGAATAGGCGGTATTCGGAGAAGACCGCCTATCTTTGCCGCTCGTTATCTTCGCCTGGCCGCTTTATAAATACGCCTGCGATTGTTGCGCCATCTGCGTCGCCTTGCGCTTATCACCTTTGCTATCACTACGATAACTATTAGCAGCACGGCAAGCAGCACCCAAAATATCCATGAATTATTGCCCTTGCTGGCGCTGCCCGCGCTCGGATCGGGCAGAGGACTCGATATGGGGGCTACGTCTGGCGCGGCCGTCGATTGAATGTCGAGCACGTCGCTTGAGGCAACGAGATCAGCCGTAAGCAGCGTGCGCCCTTCATATTGATATGCGACGGTGCCTATCGCCTCGTCTTTTGCTATGGGCGCAATGAGCTGCTTGTCAAGCACATGAGTGGCCGTTATAGAATCCTTTTTCGTTTTAAGTTCATCAATAAAGCTGTTGAGTCCGGAAACCGACAGCCCAGAGAGGTTAGCAACGGCCTTTAGGTTCGCGCTGCCGTCTTCAGATACGTTCGCATTTGAAACCGGGAACTCAAACTCGGTCTGCAAGCCAAGCTCCGCCGCGCTTACGCTAGTGTAGTTTTCAAAACCCCAGTCGAAGAATTGTATTGCGTTCTCAAATCTGTAATCGCCGCTTACGGAGTTTTCATAATCACCGAACAAAAGCAGCAGCAGTTCAACATCGCCTTTTTTTGCCGAGGCTATGAGGCAACGTCCCGCCTGAGTGGTATCGCCGGTTTTAACGCCTGTGGCGTATGAATATTCAAAGGATTCCTTCGCGTCTGCCCTGGTGTGTATGAGCTTATTGCTGTTTTCAAGCGCAAAGCCTTCGGAATGCTTATTTGTCGCGGGCACGGTATGCTCGCCTGTGCTTACTATCTGGCGAAACAGCGGAAGCGACATGGCGTATTTGGTAAGGAGCGCCATGTCGTATGCGGTCGTTTTGTGATCGTCCTCGTGAAGCCCGTTTGCATTGACAAAATGCGTATCATTCATGCCGAGCTCTTTTGCGCGCGAATTCATGAGGCTGGCAAATTCGTCCATGCTGGTTGAAATATGCTCGGCCAAAACCTTTGCGGCGTCGTTTCCGGACTTTAGCATAAGTCCATAGAGCAAATCGCTTATGCTAATATCTTCATTGCGGGACAAGCCCATAACGGAGCCGGAATGAACAACGCTCGAGCCGGTGTTTACAACCACGTTTAAGTCGGGACATTTCTCTATGGTGAGTAATGCCGTCATAACCTTGGTGGTGCTGGCGGGGAAAAGCGGCTCGTGCGCGTGCTTTTCATAGAGTATGGAGCCGGAGCCCGCATCCATTAGGATAATAAACGGAGTGGTTACGCTGTCGGGGTCGAATTCAGCTTTAGCTGAGCGCGGCATAATAAGCAGCGAAATCATCAGTATTGCGCACAAAAATATAGAAACATAACGTTTTAAAACACTCAATGGACAAACCTCTTAATTATTTCTAGCGTGTTATAGTATAACAAAAATAGACTTAGTTTGTACAGTAGTACACGAAAAAATAACATATTGCAATTATTGTGGTGATTGGCTTTTTTATTGGGGCAAGATATGGTATAATCATTAACATATAAGTACAAAAGGAATTTATTAGGAGGAGGCTCGCATGGCGAAACGCATTTTATTGGTGGACGATGAACCGCTCATACTAAAAGGACTTAAATTTTCCTTGGAGCAGGACGGTTACGAAACAGATTCCGCCGCGGACGGCGAAACTGCGCTTGAAAAGATAAAGGGCGGTCAATATGATCTCGTGCTGCTCGATGTCATGCTGCCAAAGCTAAGCGGAATAGAGGTATGCCAGGCTGCGCGCGAGGTGAGCGACGTCCCCATAATTATGCTCACTGCAAAGGGCGAGGATATGGATAAAATACTCGGCCTTGAATATGGCGCGGACGATTATATGACAAAGCCGTTTAATATGCTCGAGGTCAAGGCTAGAATAAAGAGCATACTAAGAAGAACGCAGGCCTCGCGCGAAGCTCCCAAGCTTGAAATATCCATAAGGGATATTGTGATAAATATTGGCAATCGCAATGTGAACGTGCGTGGCAAAAGCGTCAATCTAACTGTCAAGGAATTTGATTTGCTGCAACTGTTTATGCGCAATCCCGGCAAGGTATATTCGCGCG
>CAZZNN010000050.1:0-11497 GCA_964655605.1 uncultured Oscillospiraceae bacterium | reverse complement strand
CCGTGTGGCGCACTCACCCGGAATACTTCATAAACGTGCTCGGATATGAGGATATGCAATCCGTGCTCGAGCATCGCGCCGAGATAGCCGGCTTTATACACTCAAGCTCCGTATTCCACGATATAGGCAAGAACCATATCGCCGGGGTTATCAACATACAGTACAGAAAGCTTTTTGATTGCGAATTCGCGATAATCAAGACGCACCCAGCCATCGGCGCGCAGCTTCTCGATCAGGACGCCGATTTTGCAAAATACAGGGACATAATACTGGGCCATCACAAATATTATGACGGCATAGGCGGTTATCCCGTCGATTTCGATAATACGGCCTCATGCAACCGCTTTATAAGCGATATTATTACGGTGTGCGACTGTATAGACGCGGCGACGGACACATTCGGGCGCAATTACGCCTCCGCGAAGGATTTTGCTACCGTGCGCGAGGAGATAATAAGAGACGCCGGAACGCGCTACAATCCGAATATTGCCGAAATATTAAAGGACGATATGCTTGCCGTCAGGCTTTCAGAGCTCACGAGAGACGGGCGCGAATCGGTTTACTTTGAAGTATACAGTAAGTATTTGCAGAAATAAGACGCGCTAATAGTCGAATTCGTTTTCTCCTACGCGCATTTTATCCAGCTTTTCACCTTTGTACGGTTTTCTTATTTCGATAAGATTGAGCACGGAATAGCCATGCTTTTTTAAAAACGCTATAACGCCCAAATTATTTGGATGAACATAGTTATATACCATATCTTCTCCATAAGAAAGAGCCAGCTCCTCCGCCTTTTCAAACAGCCTTGATGCAACGCCCTTTCGTCTGTGCGCTTTTTCAACATAGAGCTGCTCTACCCACACCGTGGGCATGTCCACACGGCAAACGGCATAACCTAAATATTCACCGTTTTCCTCCGCGACAAACAGTTGGGCATACTCGCTAAGCTCCTCGCGCGCCGCGATAATATTAGGCTTCGACGCAACGCCTCTATATGAATCGAGCGTCACGCGAAAATCCGCAAGCATACGCGCGACGGCTTCTTTATCGCAGTTTTTTATATCAAGAATTTGCACAAGTCCCCTCCAAATCCGCAAAATCAAGTATTTCATAACCCGAATCGGTGACGCGCGAGAACTCCATACGGAAAATTTAAGCCCTAAACGGCGAAAAGCGCCTTTTCATTTCTCAAAGTATCGCATTTAAATCAGCCGTCGGGTGATACGCCAGCGTTGTGTGCGGCAGCCACGCGCCTTGACCCGTCCACTCGTCCAAATATTCCGTATAACGCGTTTGCAGGCATGCATGCAGCGCCGTGAGCGCCTGAGTTTGACGCGGCGCCGCCACGATACAGTGAGTGGAAATGATTTTCAGCTCATCATAGCTTACGGTAATCGGCGGCTACGTGCGCAGCGCTTCTTTACAATAGGCAAGAAGCTCGGTCTCATCGCCACCTATATATGTGGCCAAGGTTATATGCCCGTGAACGCGTTTGGGCGCAAGAGCGAAACGCGTTACGCAATCGGCTATATGCTGGCGGCGCTATCCAGTTTTGCTATTACGCAGAGCATTATTTCTCTCCTACTTTAAAAAGCCGTTGACTATCTGTTCTTCGGCCTCTTTTTCATCTAAGCCCAAGGTCATCAGCTTTATTAGCTGCTCGCCCGCTATCTTGCCTATGGCGGCCTCATGAATGAGACTCGCGTCAACACAGGAGGCGCTAAGCTTTGGGCTTGCTAAAACGCTCGCCCTATCCATTATAATTGAATCGCACTCGGTATGCCCGGCGCAGGGCGCATTGCCATTGAGAATGCTTATAAAATGCTGATGGCTCGCGTCCTTTGCCACGGTGCGGCTCACTATATTGCAGCTGCAATCCTCGCCGTTTAGGTCCGCCGAAAAATCCGATACGGCCTTTTGCGTGCCGGTGGTCATCACCTTTTCATGCACGACGAGGCTTGAGCGGGCGGCGAGCGTGGCGGAGGTTTTCCTTAGGGTATCGTCTATTCCTGCTATCTGCGTGGTCTCCATTTCCATGGCGGCGCCCTCGTTAAGGTGAACTACGGTAGTGGGGTTCATGAGGCGCTTGCCCCTGCCCTCGCCCTCGCCATAATGCTTTTCAACATAGCGCACCCTGGCGTTTTTGCCAACGAAGAAGCTATGTATTCCGTCGTGCTCGCTGTCGCCATCGCCGCAGTTATGTATGCCGCAGCCCGCGATAATGGTAACGTCGCAATTATCGCCTATGAAAAAATCGTTATAGACATTCTCCCTTAGGCCGCTTTTAGAGAGCACGACAGGAATGTGGACGCTCTCGTTTTTGGTATTGGGTTTTATTATTATATCTATGCCTGGCTTGTCCTTTTTTGAAACAATATCGATATTGGCGGTGGTGTTGCGCGCTGCGCTCTCGCCATTCGCTCTGATGTTATAAGCGCCGATGGGCAGCGTGTCAAGCTCGGCCACTTCGCGCAAAAGCTGCTGCTCAATGCTATCTATCATTGCTGTTTTCCCCCCATCTTCGTTGTGAGCGCCTTGCAGGTCCCCGTCGGCGCGCCGCTCAAAAGCGACGGCAAAAGCTCGTCGCGCGCACCGTAGCTCGCCACGCGGCCGTCCTTTACATACACGATTTTATCCGCGATATTTAAAATGCGCTCCTGATGACTTATTATGAGTATGCTGCCTTTTGTTTTATCGTACATGCGCTCGAACACGCGAATGAGATTTTGGAAGCTCCACAAATCTATTCCTGCTTCCGGTTCATCGAATATGCTAAGCTTTGTGCCGCGAGCAAGCACCATTGCTATCTCTATGCGCTTCAGCTCGCCGCCGGACAGGCTGTCGTTAAGCTCCCTATCCATATAATCGCGCGCGCAAAGGCCGACCTCCGAAAGATATTCGCAGGCGTCGGCAACCTTTGTGTCCTTACCGGCAGCGAGCGCCAAAAGATCTTTCACGAGAAGCCCCTTAAAGCGCACCGGCTGCTGAAACGCATAGCTTATGCCAAGATTGGCGCGCTCGGTTATAGACAATGACGTTATCTCCTTGCCATCAAGATATATCTCGCCCGCGGTGGGCTTGATTATCCCGGCAATCACCTTGGCGAGCGTGGATTTACCGCCGCCGTTTGGCCCCGTTACAGCAACAAAACGGTCGCGAACGCGAAGGGATACGTCCTGCAATATTTCCTTGCCGTCTTCAGCTTCAAAACAGACGTTTTTTAATTCGAGCATAGTATAATGACCTTTCTTTTTTGCATAGGCGCGTCGAGCACACGCCGTCCATTGCCTTTAAAGGCCGCAAAGCATTGGCATGCGGTTTTCGGAATTATTATACCACATTTTTGTTTTTAAGCTACATTGCAAGTATTATCGCCAAACGAAAAATGCAAATCTGGCTCGATGGGCGCGCTTATATGCCTATGCGCAGCATCTCAGCGAGCATAGCGATGAGCTCTCCGGCATAGGGACGGCTCTGCATACCGCGTATCCTGCCGCCCTTTTCCCACCACGCGGTTATTACCGTGCGGAGATTCCTCTCCACGGAGCCTGTGCTAACGCCTATTTCATTCGCGATGATGGCATAGATGCTGCTTACCGGAGCCGGGGATTCAACCATCAGCTCAACAGCCCTTACGAGATACGCGTATCCCCTGTAGTGCGGCCTAAATCCATAATTTAGCAGTTGTTCACGGACCTACATATAAATAACTCCTAATGAATATATTTACGGCTCAAGCGCAGGCGCGCCGCACCGTATTGCGACTAATCAACAAAAAAAGAAATCACAGCTTGCTTTGCTAAAAATACCACATAATTTGATAAAAAGAAATACCTAATTCGCGAACTAGGTATATTTTTTATGTATAATAGCACGAATTGCTGCTATGCTTTGGCGATAATTATCCCGTTCCTATAATTTTAGCCTCAAAATCGCAGCTTGCCGGGCGTATTTAGAAGCGCGCATTGCGTGAGAGCAAGCCCCCCTTCTCCTTCCATTTCGCCCTCCGCCGCGCTTTCGCGTTATCTGCTATTTAAAAACGTCAATAATATCGCTATCGTTATTTCATCATGGCCGGAGCGCGAAATCATTTTATGTGGCACAATGATTTTGCGGCTTTGATATATGTGCTTCTATTTTCAAAGAGCCACCAAACAGGCAGGGCGTATAAATAGCCGCCCTCCGGCACGAACCTTGCGCCTAGAAGCCACAGCGCGGCGGCACAGACGCACGCGCCCGCCGCCGGTATGGCTATTGACGCGGGAGGTAACGCACGCTTTTTATTTTGCAGCGCCAAAACGAGCGCTGATATTGACGAAACCGCGCTGAATAGCAGCGCCTTTTTTATCGCGGCGAGCCATTGCATATCCTTTGGCACGGGGATAAGGAACGCGAGAGAATTAAAATAATCCGTCTGTTCGCTCACGAACGTGGGCCAAAAGGCGAAATCCGACCAGCTTGTGGGGAGAAAGCGCTCCGGCCAATACACATTGAGGCCGAGCAGTATTTTCAGCAAAAAAATGGCAGCCGCCGCGGATAAAAGCAGCAAGACCAACTGCAGCGGGATAGCGCGGCGAAGAAAAGCCTGACGGAGTATGCTAAAAACTATCGCTCCAGCGATAATAAAGGCTGGAAGCCCCGAAAGCCCGGCGACGGCCTTTGAATAAAACCCATTTTCAACGAGCGTATAATCCGCCGTTACATTGTGCGCGTAAAGAAGCTTACTCGCGTTAGCGGCCGCGTTTTCCACATCTGTAAAGCGCAGCTCGATATTATCATACTCGGCTAGAGCATCGCGAATAAGGAGCATTGGCTCAAGCGAGCGGGTTACGGCGCGCACTATATACGTTTTTTCGCCCGCGCAAAGCCGCGCGCCCACAGCGTCGAGGCCGCGAAACAGGCTTTGGGCGGTCTTTTCATCTATCACGCAGCCTGCCGAATCGACCGTGGGCGGCAAACTGCCGTAGGTTGGCTCCATTGGGCAAACGTCCGCCATGTTGCCATAAACGCAGATTATTTTAACCTTTGCGGAGGCGCCCAACCCTTCATTTATGGCGACGCCGCTTTTTCGGTTCCACGCGCTAAGGCTAAGGGGCGCTTCATCGCCTTTTGCAAGCGCGTCAAGCGCCTTGCCAGCTATCGCGCCCGAGTGCATGCGCACGCTTACGCCCATATACTCGCTTTTTAGCCACTGCGCCTCGTGCAGCGCAAGACCCCAGAAAACAAGTGTCAGCACAATTACGAAGCACACAGCTATATATTCTTTCGGCTTACGCATCGCGTACCACCACTCTGTCTCCCGCCGCCACCGGCTTATTGCTCGAGGTTATGAGCTTAGCGTCTCCTGAAATGCCGCCGTCTACCGAGGCGCGCTCCTCATCGTGAAAAATAAGCTTAACATCAACGCGCACGGCTATTTGCTGCTTGCCAAGCACGGTGTCCTTTTCACCGAGTATCAGCACATAATAAGCGCCGCCGTCCTCGCGAAGCGCGCTCAATGGAATGCGCGTATTCTGCTTATCGGAGTTTTTTTCGATTATAAATTCCTGCGTGCCGCCAAGCGAGCGCGCCTTGCCGCTATCGTCCGCGCAAATTATTTGGCATAGGCCGTCCGCGCCTGCAAGGCCAATCTCCTTTATGGCAAGCTTCTCCCTTGACGGCTTGCCCTCTGATATGAGCGTTACGCCGTCGCCCACCGACAGCTCGGCGGCCGCTTCGGCGCTCACCTTTGCCGTGAGCGCAAGCCCCTTTGTTGAAAACGTAACTACGGCCTCGCCCGTTGTGAGCGCGCCCGCAGGGCAATTTACCGCTGTGACCGTGCCGGCCATATCCGCGCAAACAACGCAGTTAGCGCCAAGGAGCGCGTTTAACGCATCGCAGGCTTGCTGCTCCGCGGCCATATTGAGCGCAATGCTGTCTGACTGATAGGCTATGCTGTTATTTAAATCGCCGTCGTTCTGCTTGGCTTGCTTATAGTTGAACTTGGCGGTTTCGAGCATTTTTTCGGCGTTTGCCACAGCGTCGTTATAGGAAGCAAGCTCGTTTGCATAATTATACGTTCCATATTGCACGCTGCTCCAATCGTTTTGAGAAAGCTGAAGCTTTCGCGCGGGCTCAGCGAGGGTGAACTCCCACTGTGCGTTCAACGCGTCAAGCGCGGCGGTAGCGTCGTTTAGCGCCTGCTGCGTTTCTATTTCGAGCGGATTAAGCTTTGCTTTCGCCTCGTCCACAAGCTGCTGCGCCGCAATAATTTGGCTTTGATACAGATTTTCCTGCGCCCTATAGGCATAGAGCGCATCCTCATAAGCCATGCGCTTTGATTCGGCTATCTGCGCCTTGCCCGTTTCAAGCTTTTGCTGCGCCAGCAAAAGATCGTTCTCTGCCTGGGAAAGCGCCAGCTCTGCGCTTTTGGCGCTATCGCCCATGCCGGTCTTTAGCTGCTCTATCTGCAGCTTAAATTGCTCCAGCTTAATTGAATGCTCATCAAGCTTTGCTTCGACTGACGCTTTTTCATAGGAATAGAGCTGCGCGCCAAGGGCTATAGTTTCGCCGGGACGCACGAATATTTCGCCTATTCTAAGCCCCGAAAACTCGGCGCGCTGCTGCTTTTCATCAACAGCCGCCCATGTGCCCGCGCCCTGAACGCTTTTATCTATCACGCCGCCCGATACGCCGCTCACGGTTACTCTTGCAATGAGCGCCTCGTTCGCCGCGCGCGAAATGAACGTCAGCGCGAGCATAACGGCAAAAAACCATATAAGGCCGCGTTTGGCGCGCTGCGCGAGCGCAAGCTCCTTTTTTTCAGGCTGACGCGATAGCTGGCTTTTTGCGCGCTCAATAACTGCTGCGCCGCTCTTTTTTATGCTGAGATTGCCCATTGAGGTTACTCCTTTATTCCCGATGCGATTATGCCCTGTTCCAAATATTTCTGCCCATAAAGGAATATGAGCGCCGCCGGAAGCAGGGTTATGAGCGCGCACACGAAGGACACGCCCACATTTTCAAGATTGGTCTGCGGCAAAAATATAGACAACGGATACAGCGACGGCGTTTTCAGGAAGGTTATAGGCTGCTCAACAGCGTTATAGCACTCCACAAAGCCTAAAAGCGCCGCGCTCAATATCCCCGGCGCGCCCATTGGCAGACCTATTGAAATAAAAAGCCTAAATTCGCCCGCGCCGTCCATACGGGCGGCCTCGATAACGGCCTTTGGCACCTTGGCAAAGAATTTTGTCATTATAAACACCGGAAAGGCCGAGAACACTGCGGGCAAAATTATCGCAAAATGCGTATCCACAAGGCTTAGCTTATTTAATACTATATAGCTTGAGGCCATAGTCACCTGAAACGGCAATATCATAAGGACTATATACAGCCATTCTATCGCCTTTTTGCCCTTGAAGCTATATTGCGAAAGCGCCCACGCCGCGGGCGCGCCCACGAGTATCTGCCCGCATACGGAGGGCGCTGTCTGTATGATGGAATTCCAAAAAACGCGATAAAATTCCGGCGTATCAATAAGCAGCGACACTATATGCTTTAGCGTTGGACTCAGCGTAGCAAGCGGCCACGAGGCAAGCTCGTTTGTGCCGCCGATAACGCCGGAGAGCCGCTCGCCAAGCTCGTTTGTGCTGCACACAGCGCCCGTAGCAAGCATGCACAGCGGATACCACACAAGTATCGCCAGCAAAAACAGCAGTATGGAAGGGATTATTTGCTTTTTCACAGCTCCCCCCTCCTTCCGCTTATTTGCTGCGCCACAAAAACTATAAGCAGAATTGCCGTGAGCAGCAGCACCGCCGCCGCGCTTATCTTTTGCATATCGAGATTGGCGAACCAATTCGATAAAATGTGCTGAAGCATATAAATGCTGCTGTGCGGATAGCTGCCCGCCACGAGATACGCCTCGCGAAACACCTTAAAGGAGTTTATAAGCGCGAGCACCGTAGTCATAAAAAACGTCGTCCTAAGCTGCGGCACGGTTATATAGCCAAAGCACTGCCACTCGTTCGCGCCGTCCATGCGCGCGGCTTCATAAAGCTGCGTGGGTATGGCGGAGAGTCCCGCCATCCACAGCACCACGTTATAACCGAAATTTTTCCACAGATAGCAGAGCACCAGCACATAAAAGGCATAGCCGCTATTGAGCCAATCCGCGCCCACGCCGCCAAGCGCGCTCACAAGCGCTGAGAGAAGGCCGTTTTTTGTGAACACGGCTTGAATTATAAGCACAACCGAGGTTACGGGGATAACCAGGGGCAGAAGATAGGTGGTTTTTAAAAGGTTTTGGCACCACTTCTGCCTTAAAAGCAATATCGCCGTTATTAGCGAGGAGGCAAGCAGCAGCGGTATGCAGACCAATAAAAACCGACCCGTGTTTTTTAGCGCAAGCAGGAAAGATTCATTATTGAGCACTGAAACAAAATTCTCAAGCCCAACGAATTTTTCGCCCATAGCCGAAAAAACCGATCTTCTTATAACGTCCAGCGTGGGGAGCAAAAACATGCCCGCAACGCCCAATAAGCTTGGTGCAAGGAAGCAAAGCGCCATCCTTGCTTCCTTGCTTATTTTCTTGCTCATTTTATTCGCTCAGATAGGTTGAGAGCACGCTTGATATTTTGCTTAGCGCCTGCTCAAGCGTATTCGCGCCGCTTAGATAATTTGTAAGCTCCACAAGCAGCATTTTATCGAGTTCAGGCTTGGCCGTTACCGCCTTTGAGGCATTATCTATCAAAGCCCTTATGCTTTGGCGCATGGCGGCGGAAGGCCACTGGCCTTGAAGCTCGTGCTCATCGTCTATTCTCATGCCGGAGCTAAAGTTGCTGTTTTCCTTGCTAAAGAGCGCATTTAACGCTTCAAGGTTCACCGGAAAGCTATCGCTGCTCATTATATCAACATTCTCAACCTCATAGCTCAGCAGCGTTTTTACAAATTCCTGCGCGGTTTGCGCCTGCGCGCTGGCGCTGTTTATACCAACAAGCCCAACGGGTATGAAGCCGCTATTTATGCCGCGCAGGCTTCCGCCATACTGCTCTACGGCCTCCGCGGCCGCCATGCAGTTAACCGAGGCAAGGCTGTTTATCGAAAAAACCGCCGCATCCACATTGCCTAGCACATAGTCGCGAAGCTGAGGATAAAATGCGTCTTTCATGATAAAATCGCGCGTTTCGGCTTCGGACATGCCAAACAGCTCCTGAAGCTCCTCACCGAGTTTATCAGAGCTGCCTATAGCATTTGAAATGCGTTCTGAGCTAGTGAGAAACGCCTCCGCATCGCCCGCATAAAGCTCATCGCCGTAATTGGCAAGAAGCATTATAGGCAGAGTCTCAAAGGAATAGCCGTCCGAGGAGAGCAGCCTGCCGTTTGCGGCCTCGGCCGCGTCCGCAAGCGAGCCTATCGAATTAAACGCGGCCCCCTCGCCCTTTGTCATGACGAGCGGAAGCTCCACGCCCAGCGGCACGGCATACATTTTGCCGTCCGTTTGATACGCTTTTTGCACGTTAGGCAGCATTTTTTCGGCGCTGCCGACAACGGCGCTTATATCAGCAAGCGCGCCTTTTTCTATATATGAATCCACCGGCAGGCCGTCCAGGATTATAACGTCGGGGCCGGTGCCCGCGATAAGCTCCGTGTTGAGCGTCTTGATATAATCCTGCGCCGTGCCGCCGCCCGCAAGGCTTGAAGCGACGGTATAATTCACCTTCACGTCGCTGCGGCTGCGATTGAATGTGACCACAGCCTGACGAATCATGCGGTTTTCTTCCAGCGAAAATACATTCAGCTCAACATTCGCGGTTTGATACGCTTGCGCATCATAGGTATAGCTATATATATTCGCCATATAGTCCGACACATAGACGGCGGCGTGCTCGCCATCGTACAGCGCAAGGCTTGATAAATAATAGCCGGGCAAGCCAAGGTTACTTGAATCGCCGTCTACGAATTTTTCCCACAGCGTGCCGTCCGGCGCATGACTGAACAGGCCTACCGGGCACCCAAGATACAGCGTGCCGTCGCTTGAAAACGCCATTTGCGTCATGGAGTCCTCAGGTATTTCTATAGGCCATTGAACGGCGTCGCCGGTATCAAGATCATAAACGCGGACCGATTTGCCCGACGCGTCGAGATAGGCGAGCTTGCGCGCTGTGGCGGCCAAGCCGCCGTTGTACGCCGTCTTGCCTATTTCCTTTGAAATATTGCCCTCCGAGTCCAAAAGAAGCGCCGCGCCGTCAATATCCTGCACGGCTATCGAGCCATCGTCAAACGCGGCGAGGGAGGTTATCATGCTAAGCGAGGAAATGCCGTTCCCCGAAAGCTCGACGACGGTTTTTCCATCGTCGCGGCTGATGAAGATATGATTTTGCGACTTTCCGTTTTCATCATAATCGCCAAAGCTTAGATACAGCGCGCCGCCGCTGTGCGTGAGCATGATCTGATTGCCGCCCTCAGGGCACGCGTCGTTTAGCCACTCGACCTCCTCGGTCGTAACGCTCTCGCCCTTTACGGTGTGGCGATAATAGGTGCTTTTCCAATACGTTTCGTCGCCCTCGCCATAGGTGGTGAAATAGACCATGGCGTCGTCAGCTTTATACATGCCTATAAACTGCTGCTCGCTCGCGCCATCTGGCAAAGGCAATACGACCTTGCTTTCCATATAACGGCCAAGTCCGCTTTTTTCGGCGGGCGAGGCGGTTTCGCTATCGGTCTTGCCGCAGGCGCACAGGCTTACGGCAAACGCGAGGAGCAGAAGTAATGATACGAGTTTTCGCAAATGAATATCCTCCTGTTGATGATGATATGAGTTTAACAGGGAAATCTCTAAAATTCTTCTAAAAAGAGGGGGTAAGATGGGGGATGTGTTAGGCCGCCTGCGGGCGGGACGGGGGGCTATATCGTTATTATGAATGTGCTGCCGCCGCCGGGGGTGTCTTTTACGCGTATTGCGCCATTGTGCAGGGTGATGAGCTCTTTGGCGATGGATAGGCCGAGGCCGAAATGCTGCTTTTCGCTGCGCGCCTTGTCGCCGCGATAAAACCTATCGAACACATGCGCCTTTTGCTCGTCCGAAACGCCCGCGCCATGATCCCTTACCTCTATGAAAAGGCGTTCCTTTTGCGCATAAGCGCTTATGGCGATGGATCTATCCTCCGCCGTTTCGCTATAGTTCATGGCGTTATCGAGCAATATCCCAAGCACCTGTGAAAGGCGCTCGTAATCCCCCTTTATTTGCGGGAGCTGATCCTGCGGGAGCGAGAGCGAGAGCCTAAAGCCGCGCTTGCGGCACACGGGAGTATACGCTTCATAAACGCTTATGAGCAGGGTATCAGGCTCAAGCGGGGCAAGCGTCACCGGCCAGCCCTTCGCGTCTGTCGAGGCGAGAAGGAGCATGTCGCTTATCAATTTTGAAAGCCTGTCGCACTCGTTATCTATCGTGGCGGCAGCGGCGGAGGCACGCTCTGGCAGCTCCTTAACCGTGGCGGCATTCGCCCTTATCACC
>CAZZNN010000049.1:0-11565 GCA_964655605.1 uncultured Oscillospiraceae bacterium | reverse complement strand
AAGCTCAGACTGTCGATAAACCCCGGGATTTATAATCCGGCTTCGGCGGCATGTACGCCGGAACGGATGAAAACCGTTAGGTTTTCGCACTTTACAGGTTTTGCCGCCCGGCGAAGCAGAGCGTAGTAGGCAAAATCTGCAATCTCGAAAAAGTCTGAACAGGACTCTTTCGACAAGCTAGGCTTCCCCTTGAGGGGAAGCTGTCACGCGTAGCGTGACTGATGAGGTGTGCGGATTTGCACTCGCACGCATCCGGCGTATCCCGTAGGGAACGTCGTCCCGACGTTCCGCAGTTCCCTTGCCCCCTCATTTGAGGGAGGTGTCCCGCATGGACGGAGGGAGTTCCCGCCCGCGTGCGGCTGCCCGCATTACCTCCGCTTGGCTTCCCCCTGCCCTGCCAGCCTTTCCCATGCGCGCTCAAGCGCCCCGTTATCCTCCCACGCGCAGCCCAAGGTCGCGCCCGGGCGGTTCTCGCCGTGAAAATCGCTCCCGGCCGACGCGAAAAGGCCGTATTGCGCGCACAGCGACAGATACAGCGCCCGCTCCTTCTCGCTCGTGCCGGGATAAAACGCCTCTATGCCGTCAAGACCGAGCTTCACAAGCTCCTTAACGAGCGCGTGAACGTCGCACTTGAGCTTCATCGGGTGCGCGAGCACAGCCGCGCCGCCCGCGGCGTGTATAGCGGCTATAGCCGCCGCGCGCGGAGTGCCGCCGAAGGTCACATAGCATACGCCGCCTTCCGATAAAAACCGTCTGAACGCATCGGTCTTATCCTTCGCGTAGCCCTTTTCAACCAGCGCGAGCGCCATGTGCAGCCGCGAATATACGCCCTTAACGCCCTCGCGGCTGTAATAAATGTCGTAACCCGCGTCAAAAAGCTTCTTGAGCATAGCCTCGTTGCGATTTTTTCTGCGCTCCTCCGCCATCGAAACGAGATACCTGAGCGCCGTGTTCTCCCTGTCCACGCCAAGGCCGAGTATGTGCAGCGTAAAATCCGCCTTTATGTCAAACTCAAGCCCCGGCACGAATCGCACCCCGAGCGCCTTCGCCGCAGCCTCCGCCTCGGCTAAGCCCGCGAGCGTATCGTGATCGGTCAGGGCAAACGCGGCAAGCCCGTTTTCCTTGGCCGCGCGCGCAACCTCGGCAGGCGCCTTGGTGCCGTCCGAGCAATATGAATGTGTGTGAAAATCGAATTTCTGCATGTGATCTCCTAGATGTTTATTTGGCAAGGGTGCGCCCGCGTGCCGGCGCATAACCGCGCGGCAGCGGCGGGAGCAAGCCCCCGCCCTACGGAGGGGCGATATTCGTCCGTCCCCGGCGTTCCCTACGCGGCGTTTTGCATAACCGCGCGGCAGCGGCGGGAGCAAGCCCCGCCCTACGGGGTGCGGGCAGCATAAAAAGCAGGGAACGGTTTTTCACCGTTCCCTCCATAAAGCAATGCTTACTCTTTATTTTCGCCGGGTTCTTCCGATTTTTCGTCCTGCGCGGCGGCCTCGGCTTCTTGCTTAGTCTCGTCCTCAACTTTGGCTTCGTCCTCGGCTTTGGCTTCGTCCTCGACTTTGGCTTCATCCTCGACCTCCGGGGTCTTGAGCTTTTCCATGCGCTCGCGGAAGGCGGTTATCTCCACCTCGTCGCCGTTATAGATGGCCTCAAATTCCTCGCCCGTGATGCGCTCATACTCTATAAGCGCCTTAACCACGCGCTCAAGCGCGGCCATGTCGCCCTCGATAACCTCTTTGGCGCGCGCGAACTGCTCCTCGAGTATCCTGCGGATCTCCTTATCGACCCGCGCGGCCACCTCCTCGGAGTAATTGCGCTGATGTCCCCAATCCTTGGCTATGAACACCTCAGTCTCGCCGCCAAGGAACACGGGGCCTATTTCGTCTGACATGCCGAACTCCACCACCATCTTGCGCGCAAGGTCGCTCGCGCGCTGAAGATCGTTGTACGCGCCCGTGCAAATATCATCGAGCGACACAGTCTCGGCCACTCTGCCGCCGAGCATCATGGCTATCTGGTCTAAAAGCTTGCCGCGCGACATGTGATTATCTTCCTTATCGGGCATGGTCATGGTGTAGCCCGCAGCGCGCCCGCGCGGAATTATGCTCACCTCATGCACGGGGTCGCAGTGCTTTAGCCTCAGCGCCACAACGGCGTGACCGGCCTCATGATAGGCGGTTATCTTTTTATCGTCCTCGGTTATCACGCGGCTGGGCTTTTCAGGCCCCATCATAACGCGCGTGACCGCCTCCTCAAGCTCGAGCATTGAAATCTTCTTCTTTTTATAGCGCGCCGCGAGTATTGCGGCCTCGTTCAAAACGTTTTCAAGATCCGCGCCGGTGAAGCCCGACGTGCGCTTTGCAAGCACCGCAAGGGATACCTCGTCCGCAAATGGCTTGCCCTTGGCATGCACCTTTAATATGTCCTCGCGGCCCTTAACATCGGGATAATTCACCGTTATCTGCCTGTCGAAACGGCCGGGGCGCAGCAGCGCCGGGTCGAGTATGTCCGGGCGGTTGGTGGCGGAGATAACTATTATGCCCTCGTTCATGGCGAAACCGTCCATCTCAACGAGAAGCTGATTGAGCGTCTGCTCCCTTTCATCGTGACCGCCGCCAAGCCCGGCGCCGCGCTGGCGGCCGACGGCGTCTATCTCGTCTATGAATATAACGGCGGGAACCGCTTTTTTGGCCGTGGTGAAAAGATCGCGCACGCGGCTCGCGCCAACGCCTACGAACATTTCAACGAAGTCCGAGCCCGATATTGAGAAGAATGGCACGCCCGCCTCGCCCGCAACGGCCTTGGCAAGCAGCGTTTTGCCCGTGCCCGGAGGGCCCACGAGCAGCACGCCCTTGGGTATGCGCGCGCCCATATCGGTGAAGCGCTTTGGCGAGCGCATGAACTCCACGACCTCTTTTAGCTCCTCTTTTTCCTCGTCCGCGCCCGCCACGTCGTCAAAGGTGACCTTTTTGCCGGGGTCTACCTGGGTGCGCGCGCGGGATTTGCCAAAGCTCATCACCTTATTGCCGCCGCCCTGCGACTGCATGAGGAAATAATAGAATACGCCAAACGCGCCGAATATCAGCAGATACGGCAATATGATCTCTATTATGGACGGCTCCGGCGGCGGATTGTGAACGTATGAGAAGCCGTAATCGGCGTTCGTCACCTCGTCTATCGCCTTGCCGCTTTTCTCGGCGGCGATAACGCTCGCGTCGTGCTCGAAGCTCGAAAGCGAGGGGATATATGTCCCTATGTCGTATTTACGCGGAAATACGTCCTTATACTGCGAACCCTTCTTGATCGCCACAAGCTCAAGCTCCGTCACCTCGACGGCCTCTATATCGCCCTTCTTGAGCATTTCAAGAAATTCCGTGTATTTTATCTGCTCCGATGTGGAGCGCAGCGGGTCGAGCCCCGTCGCCATCAATACTATCACTATGAGTATGACGAGATATATAAGTATTGTTTTGCCCTTCAATAAACCATCCTCCTGTGGAAGCACTGCGCGCTTTTTAGTATCTTCGTATATGCGCGCGATTATCCTCATAATACTATCACATATAAAATAATGTTTCAAACCGTTATTTCCATTTTTCGTGATTTCGCTGTGAACAAATATTGAAGCGCAATGTCAAAATTGACGCTTGACTTTATATTTTCACGCTTATATGATATACTTTCCATTATGGAAAATATTTTTGAGGCAGGCAAAATAATCGGCGGAAACGCCGCGAACGCCGTTTTTGTGATAGGCGGCGTCAATATGGATATAATCGGTGAGCCGTTTGAGCCCATCGTGGCGGCGGACTCCAATCCCGGCCGCGTGAGAATGAGCTTTGGCGGCGTTGGGCGCAACATAGCCGAAAATCTCGTGCGTCTTGGCGAAAAGACACAGCTCGTGACGGCCCTGGGCAAGGCGGGCGACAATTTTGCCGCCGCGCACAGGGCGCACTGCCGCGAGATGGGCATAAAGCTCGATTACATAATCGAAACGGACGAGCCGAGCGGCGTTTATCTCGTCGTGCATGGGCATGACGGGGATATGTATGTGGCGGTGTGCGATTCTCTGGCGCTTGACAGGCTTGATTTTGCCTCCATACCAATGGAAAGCATAAATCGAGGCAAGGCCATAGTGCTCGACACCAATCTTCCGGAGGCGACGCTTGAAAAAATAGCGCAGGCGGCGCGCATACCCATATTCCTCGACCCTATTTCAACGCATAAGGCCATGCGGATAAAGGGGATACTAAACAGGCTCGAGCTTATAAAGCCCAATCTTTTGGAAGCGTGCGCGCTAACAGGCATAGACCCTCAAGCGCCGGACGCGGCTGAAAAAAGCGCTCAGGCGCTCGTTGAAGCGGGGGTAAGGCACGTTTTCGTGTCGCTTGGCAAGGCGGGGCTTATATATAGAGGCGCTTCGGGGCGCGGCTTTAGCGTGCCAAGCGTAACGCTGCATGATGAAATCGTCTCCGCCACCGGCGCGGGCGACGCTGTTACGGCGGCGCTCACGGCCGGGCTTATAAATGGGCTTTCGCCCGAAAAATGCGCCGTCGCGGCGATGAGGGCGGCAAGGCTCACCGCCATGAGCAAGGAGACTGTGTGCCCGGACATTACAAGAAAAATTTTTAACTGAGAGGTATATAAATGATAGATTCAAAACACATAAGGCTTTCGCCGGAGGTGGAGACGGCGCTCAGTGAGGGCGCGCCCGTAATAGCGCTTGAAAGCACAATAATCTCGCACGGCATGCCGTATCCCGAAAATCTTGAAACGGCGCTCGGCTGCGAGCGGCTCGCCCGCGAAAACGGCGCGGTTCCCGCCACTATTGCCATTTTGGACGGCGAGCTGTGCGTCGGCCTCACGCGCGAGCAGCTTGAGCGGCTCGCAAGGAAGGGGCAGGCGGTTGTAAAGGCGAGCAGGCGCGATATACCCGTGCTCGTAGCGCGAAAGCAAGACGGCGCGACCACCGTTGCCGCCACCATGATAATCGCGGCCATGGCGGGCATACGCGTATTCGCCACGGGCGGCATAGGCGGCGTACACAGGGGCGCGACCGAGACCATGGATATTTCGGCCGACCTTGAGGAGCTTGCAAAAACCCCCGTCACGGTGGTGTGCGCGGGCGCAAAGAGCATACTCGACCTTAAATTGACGCTTGAATATCTTGAAACGAAGGGCGTGCCGGTCATCGGCTATCAAACGGACGAGCTGCCCGCCTTCTACACCCGCAAAAGCGGCCTCAAGCTTGAGGCGCGCTGTGACACGCCCGAGGAGCTTTCAGCGCTTTTAAAGGCGCACGCGGAGCTTGGCTATAAGGGCGGCATGGTTGTGATGAACCCGATACCCGAGGAATACTCCATGGACGCAGATTACATAAACGGCGTTATAGATAATGCCATACAGGAGGCCGGGGCGAAGGGCATACACGGTAAAGAAGTAACGCCGTTCCTGCTCGCGGCGGTGAAGGAAGCCACAGGCGGCAAGAGCCTTGAGGCGAATATAAAGCTCGTATATAATAATGTAGCGCTCGCAGCGCAGATGGCAAGCGGGATATAGGGGGGGCGGAACGCCGGGGGAACGGCGTCCCCTGCGGATTGCGTTCCACCGTTGCGTTCGTGAGGGACGCGTTGCGCTCGTTCCCCGCAGGGCGGGTTCCCTGAACCCGCCGCCGCATTGCGCAACACCTCCGCCGCCGAACTGCGTACAGCTCAAAAACACGAAAGCGCCCACGGGAATGAGGATTACTATCGCGACAAAAACGAGAAGTATCACAAGCAACGTATGCTTTTTTTCGGCTTTTAATCCGGTTTCGCGTCAAGCTTTTCCATGATTGCCTCCGAGTATTGCTTTTATATAAATGATACGGCATGAACGCTTAAAAATGGTGTGCTCCAAGCACACTTTTAATATTCCTTTGCTTTTTAAAAGCGGGCCGCATGAGCGACCCGCAAAAAATGCTTATTTCAGCTTTCCCCCCGCCGCGCTTATTACCGCGCGAGCAAGCACATGCGTGGGGTTGACGCACGGCTTTTGAATATTGAAGCGCCGCGCGGCTATTGGCAGCTCCGTGCAGCCAAGTATAAGCGTCTGAGCGCCGTGCGCGAAAAGCGTTTCTATAACGGCGTTGAACATAACGGGGCTGTACGCCATGTTATTCGCCTTTATGCCCTTATAGATAACGTCCGTCACCACATGCTGGCCGCGCGCGTCGGGATACAAAAGCTCAACGCCCTTGCTTTTCATAATATCGGCGTAAACGCCGCTTAGCACAGTGCCCTCCGTGGCGAGCAGCGCCGCCTTTGTTATGCCCTGACGCGCAAGCTCGCTGCCCGTTTCCTCTATCATGTTCACAAAAGGCACATTGCAGCGCGAAGCAAGGTCTTTATAGAAATAATGCGCGGTGTTGCACGGCATGCACAATATTGTCGCGCCCATGTTTATAAGCCGCTGCGCGCTCTTTTGCATCTCGTTTAGCGGCGAGGCGCCATTATGGAGTATGGCGTTTGTGCGGTCGGGTATAGCGGTGTTGTTATCTATTAAAACGTGCAGATGCTCCTGATCGCTCGCCGCGTCCGTATTGCCCACTATCTCCATAAAAAGATCGCCCGTGGCGAGCGGCCCCATGCCGCCGATAATGCCTATCGTTTTTTTCAATTTTATGACCATTGCTTTCGTCTTGCGAAAGCTTCCTCTCTTTGGGAATTTAGGGTGGTTTTGCGAAGCAAAATCTTCGCCGCTCTCGGCGAAGAAAGCCTCAAAACCGGGTATGAAAGACGAAGTCTTTCATGCTTTATTCTCCTGTTCCAATATAAACGCCATGCTCTCATAAGGCTGCAACACCAAATTCTCCGCGAACTCGCGCCTTGAGTGCGTCCAAATAACGCATTTTCCGCCCGAAATGCCGCTCAGCCTCACGCGCGTGGTCTTTTTTGTGAGGTTTAAAGCCACCAGAAGCTTGGCCCCGTTCTCGCTCTCATCGTCCGAGCGGATATAGCAAAGCACGTTTTTATTCAGCTCGTCTATGGCCTTAAAGCCGCCCCAGGTGAGCATTGGCAGCTCCTTATGCAGCGCTATCGCCTTTTTATAGAAGGCAATTATGCTCTCCGTGCTCCTTAAATCGTCCTCCACATTTATCTCGCGATAATTGGGGTTTAGCTTTATCCACGGCTTCGCCGCGAGCGTGAAGCCCGCGTTGCGCGAGGACGACCACTGCACGGGCGTGCGCGCGTTGTCGCGGGTCATTTTGTTGATTATTTTTTTCGCGATAGCGGCGGGCAGGTGCATCATGCCCTGCAGCGCCTTGTATGCGCTGAACGCCTCGCAGTCCCGCCAATCGGCCATATCCGAAAAATCGCAGTCGGTCATGCCTATTTCCTGACCCTGATAGATAAACGGCGTGCCGCGCAGAGTCATATTCATGAGGCAGAGCGTTTTCGCGCTCTCGCGGCGATATTTTTTGTCGTCAAGGAAGCGCGACACCTCGCGCGGCTGGTCGTGATTGCTAAGATAATTGCCAACCCAGCCGTCCTTTTCGCACATCGCCGTCTGCCAGCGGATAACCGTGTTTTTAAAATCCAGGGGCGTAAAGCGATAAAGCTTTCTGAAATCGAATTTGCCAAGCGGCCCAAGGCCGAGGCCGGGCAGGTCGAAGTTGAACATCATCAAAAGCTCGTTTCGCTCGTCGCTCGAATAGAGCGGCGTATCGTCTATGCCCACCATAACGCCCTCGCCCACGGTGAATAGATCGTGTTTGCCGAAAACCGCCTCGTTAAGCTCCTTTAGATAGTCGTGCACGCCGGGGAGGGAGCATATATGCTCGCTTGGGAACTGGAGGCCGTTTTTAGGCAGCTTCAAATCGCCCGCCGGGCTTACCGCGCAGCCCGCGTCCGGCAGTCCCTCTGTCTTTTTTATTGTGTTCACAACGTCTATGCGGAAGCCCGCAACGCCCTTTTCCACCCAGAAAAGAAGCTGCTTTTTCATCTCCTCGCGCACGGCGGGATTATCCCAATTTAAGTCGCACTGCTGCGGCGCGAACGACGTGAGGTAATATTGCCCGCTCTTTTCGTCCTTGCTCCACGCGCTGCCGCCAAAGAAGGAGAGCCAGTTGTTTGGCGGCTCCGTGCCGCCGTTCTTGCCGTCCTTGAAATAATAGTAGTCGCGATAGGGCGAGCTTTTATCCGCGAGCGCCTTTTGAAACCACTCGTGCTTATCGCTCGTGTGATTGGGCACAAAATCCATGAGTATGCCTATGCCAAGCGCTTTAGCGGCGCTCACCAGCTCCTCAAAATCCGCCATGTCGCCAAACTCCGGATTTATGCTGTAATAATCGGATATATCGTAGCCGAAATCAACTCCGGGCGACGCGTATATAGGCGAAAGCCATATAAGGTCAACGCCAAGCTCCTTTAGATAGTTGAGCTTGACTATAACGCCCCTTAGATCGCCTATGCCGTCGGCATTGGTGTCGTAAAAGGAGCGCGGCCATATTTGATACACCACTTTCTCGCGCAGCGCGCGATTTTTCTCGTTTGCCATAAAATCAAAATCCTCCTGTGTTACGCCATGAACGGGTTAACAAAATAAATATGCGTCACAAACTGATCGAGCAATATAAGTATGCCAAGTATCGCCACATACACCGCAAAGCCCGTCAGCTTTCTTCTTGAAATCAGCTTTATCATAAAGCGTATTGCAAAATATCCGCTCACGCCCGCCACAGCAAGACCTATGAGCGCGGCCAAAATGCCCACGTCGCCCGTGCCCGCCTTTATAAGGTCGGGCAGCTCCAGCACGCACGAGCCGAGTATCGCGGGAATTGACAGCAGAAATGAAAATTCCGCCGCGTCGTCCTTTTTAAGTCCGAAAAACCTTGCGCCCGATATTGTGGAGCCGGAGCGCGAAACGCCCGGGAATATGGCTATGCCCTGCATAACGCCCACGCCAATGCTTTGTAGCACGCTCATGCGCTCTATTGTGCCGCGGTATTTCACCCGCCTCGAGCTGTGCTCCGAGCGCTTGGCGTTGCGCTTGGCCGCCCATTCTCCTATCAAAAGAACTATTGCGGTGAGTATAAAGCCGAAGCCGAGATAATTCCCCTCGGTGAAAGCGGCGGTAAACACCTTTTTAAACGCGAACCATATACCGGCCGTAACTATCGTTGAGATAACGAGAAGCAGCACCTTCTTTTGAAACGGGTGCTTTATCATTTCCCATATAGATTTTCTATACACCACAAAAACCGCTATGAGCGTGCCCACATGCACCATCACGGTGAAAAACATCGCGCCCTCGTCTATGCCGAAAAGCTTCTGCAAAAGCACCATGTGGCCCGAGCTCGACACCGGCAAAAACTCCGTAAGCCCCTGAATAAGCCCTAATAATATCGCTTGAAATATGGACACTGTGACCCTCCAAAGTTAACATTCTATCAACTATATTCTATGCTTAAATAGAAATAATAGCAAGAGCGCCATTTGTTCATTTGCTAAAGAAGCAAAAATATGTTATCTTATATTTTGAAATATTATGGAGGGAAGCTTATGGCGAGAAACAAATTCAGGGTGGCGCGCCGCTCGATATGGTATGTTATCCGCACGCTGATAATAATTGCCGCGATAGTATCGCTGTGCCTTGGCGTATTCGTCACTGCCATGCACATAAGCAATCTCTATATACTCGCCACCGAGGGCTTGCCGCTCCGCGCCGAGTGCATTTTAAAGGACGGCGACGTTTTGTCGCTGAGCGAATATTTCACGGGCGAGTTTATCGAAAACGACCTGGCCTTATATAAAGGGACGTATTCGGATTTTACCATAAGCGCTTTCGACTATCGAGTTGAGGTGGAAAATATATCCGTGCTCCCGTGGAACACGCGCGCCACAATGCAGATAGTGGACGAGATGGCCTCCGTCTCCGCCGCCCAGAACGACACGACCGAGGGCGCGGCCAAGCTTGAGCTGCCCGCGTGGACGCCCTCCCGCTACATAGTATCATTCACAAAGGAAGGCTCTCGCTGGTATATAAGCGCGCTTACGCTTATAGAAGAAAATCCCGTGCAGGCGCCAAAGCCCACGCCGGATATGAGCCTTATCACTCCGAGCAATGCCGAATAAATTAAATCTTTTCGGCGGCGAGCTGCCGCCCGTGCTCCTCGCGCCCATGGCTGGCGTTACGGACGCGCCGTTTCGGGAGCTTTGCGTTTCCTTCGGCGCTGATTTGGCGTTCAGCGAAATGGTCAGCGCGAAGGGGCTTTTTTATGGCGGCGGCGCGTCGGGCGAGCTTACGGCGGCGTCCGACCGCGAAAGCCGCCTCGCGGTGCAGCTTTTCGGCTCCGAGCCTGAATTGATGGCGGATATGGCAAAGCGTCTTTGCGAGCGGGCTTGTGAAAAGCTGGTATTGATAGATATAAATATGGGCTGCCCGGCGCGCAAGATAGTATCAAATGGGGAGGGCAGCGCGCTCATGCTAAACGTGCCGCTCGCGTCGCGGATAATCTCCTCGGTGAGCAAGGCGGCCGCCGTGCCTGTGAGCGTCAAATTCCGCAAGGGCTTTGACTCTTCGCACATAAACGCGGCGGAGTTTGCAAAGATGGCGGGCGAGAGCGGCGCGAGCTTTGTTACTGTGCACGGGCGCACGCGCGAGCAGCAATATTCGGGCAGCGCCGATTGGGATATAATCGCTAAGGCCAAGCGCGCGTCGAGCGTGCCGGTGATAGGCAACGGCGATATTTTCTCCGGCACGGACGCGGCGAGAATGCTTGAATACACCGGCTGCGACGGCATTATGGTGGGTCGCGGCGCTATGGGCGCGCCATATATATTTAAGGAGATAAAGGCCGCGCTCGCGGGCAAGGAGTACGTTTCACCCACGGCGCACGAGCGCGTGACTCTGGCCAAGGCGCACGCCAAGCGCCTTTTGGAGCTAAAGGGCGACGGCGCGATAGTTGAGATGCGCAAGCACGTTTCATGGTACTTAAAAGGGCTCGCCGGCTCAAGCGCCGTAAGGGCGAAGGCCAACGAAATACGCTCGCTCGCTGAATTATATGACCTGCTAGACGAATTTGACACGATGGTCGAAGCGTAGGGCGGGGGCTCTGCTCCCGCCGCTGAATTATTTGAACCGTCAGACGATTTTGACACGATGGTCGAAGCGTAGGGCGGGGGCTCTGCTCCCGCCGCCGAACTATTTAAACCGTCAAACGAATTTGACACGACACACGAAGCGTAGGGCGGGGGCTCTGCTCCCGCCGCTGAACTATTTGAACCGTCAGACGAATTTGACACGATGGTCGAAGCGTAGGGCGGGGGCTCTGCTCCCGCCGCGAGGCTATGCAAACGTGACTTGCGTGCTCCCCCCATAAGAGCCGCCCCGCGTGACGGCCCGCGCCCCGGCACACAGCCCCCTTTTCATTCCGCACCCCCAACGCCACCCCCCGCCCCCTCGCCAAATTTCTGCATTTTCGCTATTGCTTTTTTTTCAAACATGTTGTATCATATTTAAGCTGTCAAGCACGGGGATATAGCTCAGTTGGTAGAGCGCTGCGTTCGCAATGCAGAAGTCAGG
>CAZZNN010000048.1:7270-11885 GCA_964655605.1 uncultured Oscillospiraceae bacterium | reverse complement strand
TTGCCTCATGCCACTCAGAGCGCGATATTGTGCGCACGGTGTCCTTTAGCTCTATGCCCGCCGCCTTGAAGGCGAGAAAGTCATGCGTGCCTAAAACGGCGCTCGCGGCCTCGTTCATGCGCTCCATAGCTATCGGGTGATGGATATGCAGCGCCGTATCCTTATAAAATGGGTCCGCGTGCGGGGACAGCAGCACCTGGTACCTATAATGCTTGCTTATAACGTCGAAGCGCGAATGAAAGTCCTCGCCCGGCGCGTCGCTATAGGCTATGCGAATATCAGCGGGCAGTGAAACATTGAGCGCATAGCAGAATTTGCCCGGCGGTATGCGCGACGCCGTGTCGAAATGCGCCACCTGCGCGCGGGCGTTTACAGAGCTATCGGTGCGGCCTGAGGCGTGAAGCGTTATTTTCTCGCCAGTTAGGCGCAAAAGCTCCTTTTCTATCACTTCCTCAACGGCCACGCCGTTTGGCTGCGTCTGCCAGCCGACGTAGTTCGCGCCCGCGTATTGGATTATGAGCCTAACGCGAGTCAATTTGCGCCGTCCTTTTGGCCTATGGGGAACACCGTTTTGCCGTCAGGCGTCTGCGAGAAGCATAATTCTATTTCCTCGCCTACCATAAATATCAATATCACTTCGTTATCCGATGGCTGAGTGGCGAGCAGGGTTATATCGCCCTGTTTTTCTATATCGGAAGAAAAGCCCATTTCTCGGCTTGCCTCAACGGCCTCGGCCAATGTGGCCGCGTCGTCCTTTAGCATTATGGCTATAGTAGTGTCCCTCTGGCTGCCTATCGCGGCAATATCGTCCTCGGTGAGCGAATAGCCGTGGCCGTTTAGCATATTGGCTATGCTTTTAAGCTCGTTTGTGCCGCCCATAGTTAAAAGCAGCACCGTCGCCGCGAGAAGCGCGACTATTGCTATAACGATAAGCACCGTTTTATTTTCCTTACTCAATACCATAGCTTCTGCACCACCACAATCGCCGCGGTCAAAATAATCGTAACCGCCGCCGCATAGGCGTCTATAGCGCCAAGCTTTAGCACTCGCATGCGCGTGCGCCCGTCGCCGCCGTGATAGCAGCGGCTCTCCATCGCCATTGCAAGCTCGTCCGCGCGGCGAAACGCGCCTATAAAGAGCGGTATCAAAATTGGCACCATGTTCTTTGCGCGCCTTATGAGATTGCCCGATTCAAAATCCGCGCCTCGCGCCATCTGCGCCTTCATTATTTTATCGGCCTCCTCGATGAGAGTAGGGATAAAGCGAAGGGCTATAGTCATCATCATGGCGAGCTCATGCGCGGGAAATTTGAGCTTTTTAAGCGGCGAAAGCAGCTTTTCAAGCGCGTCCGTAAGCGCTATGGGCGTTGTAGTAAGCGTCAAAAGCGATGTGCCCATGATAAGGAGCACAAGCCTTATCGTTATAAAAACGCCCTGCTCAATGCCGCCCCAGGTGAGCTTTATTATCCAAAACTCGGCTATGACGTCGCCGGTAGTTATGGTCAGCACATTTAATATAAACATGAATATCACTATAAGCCTTATTGGCTTTAGCGAGCGCAGCACATAAGAAAACGGTATTTTGCTAAGCAGCGTCACCGTCAAAACGAAAGCCGCCGCGATGGCAAAGAGCCACATTTCCTTTACCAAGAATATCATCACAATATAAAGCAGCATCAAAAGCAGCTTCGTGCGCGGATCGAGCCTGTGTACAAAAGAATTTCCCGGGACATATTGACCTAATGTTATATCCTTCATTGCGCCAAGCGCTCCTTTATCGCTTCAACAAAGCCGTCCATATCAAGTATGCCGTCCGGCATATCCACGCCGCGCTTTTTAAGCGCCAGGGCAAGGCGAGTCACCTGCGGAATATCCAGCCCGTTTGACAAGAGCAGCTCCACGTCCGAGAATATCTCGTATTTATCGCCCTCGCGTATGAGCTTGCCCTCGCTTAAAACCGCTATGCGCTCCGAACGCAGCGCCACATCGTCCATTGAATGGCTCACCATCACCACCGCGCAGCCAAGCTCGCTTCTAAGCGAGTCAATAGTATCCATTATGTCCTTGCGGCCGAGCGGGTCAAGCCCCGCCATAGGCTCGTCCATTATGAGGTATTTAGGGCGCATCGATATTATGCCCGCGAGCGCCGCGCGGCGTTTTTCGCCTCCGGAAAGCTCAAAGGGCGATTTTTCGCGGAATTTTTCGGGCGGCAGGCCGACAAGGCTCATCGCCTCGTCCGCGCGTGCGAGCGCTTCAGCTTCGCTCATGCCCATATTAAAGCAGCCGAAAGCCACGTCCTTTTGCACCGTCTCCTCAAAAAGCTGATATTCAGGATATTGAAACACCATGCCAACGAGCTTGCGCCCCTCGCGGCGCTGCTTTTTATCGCTCATGTCGAAGCCGTCCACATAAACCTTGCCCTCCGTGGGCTGCATAAGCCCGTTTAGGTGCTGAATAAACGTGGATTTGCCGCTGCCCGTCTGCCCTATTATGCCCAAAAACTCGCCCTCGCGAATTGTGAGCGAAATATCGCTCACGGCCTTATAATCGCCCGAATGCAGATACGCATGGGTCAGTTTTTCAACAATGATAGGCATAATTCCTCCGTCATGCTCTCAACGGTGAGCGCAGAATAATCAATATCGAGCCCAAGCGCGCGCAGCCTGTAGCCAAGCTCGGCCATAGCGGGCACGTCCAGCCGGTGCTCGCGCAGCATATCGCGCTTTTTAAACACTTCCTCGGGCGTTCCCACGTCCAAAATGCCGCCCTCGCTCATCACGGCCACCCTGTCCGCGCCTACGGCTTCCTCCATGTATTGGGTTATCATAACTATGGTTATGTGCTTTTCCTTATTCAATCGCGTGACTATGCGCATAACGTCGCCGCGGCCCTTGGGATCGAGCATGGCGGTGGCCTCGTCGAGCACCAATACCTCCGGCTCTATGGCGAGCATTCCCGCTATTGCTATGCGCTGCTTTTGACCGCCGGACAATAGGTGCGGCGCGCCCTTGGCGTATTTCGTCATGCCGACGCTCTCAAGCGCCATATCAACGCGCTCGCGTATCTCATCCGGCGGCACGCCCAGGTTTTCGGGGCCAAACGCCACGTCCTCCTCAACCATAGTAGTGACGAGCTGATTATCCGGATTTTGAAACACCATGCCCACGCGCTGCCTTATTTTGAGCGTTTGCGTCTCGTCCTTGGTATCCATGCCAAATACGCTCACGCTGCCGCTTTCGGGCAGCAAAAGCGCATTGAAATGCTTGGCGAGCGTGCTCTTGCCGCTGCCGTTATGGCCGACTATGGCGAGTATCTCGCCGTCGAAAACGGTGAGGTTAATTTTGCTTAGCGCGTCATGCTTAGCGTCGCTATAGCGAAAAACCACGTCCTTACATTCGATCATATCTTACGCTATATCCTTGCCGATTCAAGCGGATAAGCCGCCTGAATCTAAACATAATAATCTAAGATAGTATTATATGCTAAAAAGAGCATGGACGCAAGGCGAGAATATACATCGCGGGCAAGCCGGTGAGGCTTGCCCGCGATGGGTAGAGCATGATTTTTTGGGGAGCGATATTTATCTATCGTCCGCACTCCATAGCTCTTACACAGCTTATATTCGCACAAGCATTCGTTCGCCTTCAATGATTGCAGAGGAAACGCCCGCCACTATCAATCTCATTCCGGGCTTAGCCTGCGCCTCTTCCAAGCTTATCATATCGGAATAAGTTTCGGTTTGGCTGCGTACCACATAAAGCTTGTGTCCCTGAGCATAAGAGGTCGTTTCCTGTTCAGAGATTTCTCCTATGAGGCCGGTCTTCTCCAAAGCCGCGATTATCACATCGGCCTCCAGCGGGAAAGCAGGCTGCGGCAGCGTATCCCTTTGGCAAGCGGAAATGAAGCATAGCGCCAGCAGCGCGTCAATCGTTTCAAGCGACTGTTTCTCCTTATCATTTCAATTTGCTGTAACTAGTTTTTCATGATAATAAGCTCCTTTTATTAACATTTTAACTTTTTTGGCGCGGCCGTGAGGCGGAGCGCCGCTACTGAGCGGCTATCTTGATAAGTGCGTCCTCAAGCGCGGCGTCTGTGCTTTGAATGGTTATAATGTACTCAGCGTCGGCGGACAGTCCGGAAAAAACGGCGCGCTCGTCGCCGGACTCGATGGACGTTGTTTGCAGGCAATTTTCGGCGGCGTTAGCGTTATAAAGACTGAATGTCGCCGCAGAAAGCGTGCCGCCCGTGGAAACAATTATGCCGCCGCTTTTAGTGCTGAATCGCTGTTCGCCCAGCTCATCCGCATTCACCACCACAGCGCCCTCATCAACATTGTGCGCGCTTCCGGCAGCCGTTGCCGCGCACCCCGCTAACGCGAAAAAAGCAGGAGCGTCACGGATAACAGGAGTACCGATTTTAAGCGTTTCATATTTTTTTACCTCGCTTTTTATTCGTTCGTAATGGCCGCATGGCCTTTTTCTTCACGATCAAATATATGAATATCACCTCAGGAATAAATAGGCACAATATGCTCCAAGTCCAGCATGGCAGCCCGGCTTTCTGATAAACACGTTATTCCGCGAACAAAGTATTTATCAGTGCGGACAGTTCCTCCA
>CAZZNN010000048.1:0-7170 GCA_964655605.1 uncultured Oscillospiraceae bacterium | reverse complement strand
TGATAAACACGTTATTCCGCGAACAAAGTATTTATCAGTGCGGACAGTTCCTCCACAGTCAAATATGCCGGCTCAATAAACGGCATACGTGAACGCTTGGCGTCCTCATGCGTATTGCCGCACAGCGATATATGCACATTCGCATCGTGCGCAGTCATGCACAGGGCATATTTGCCATTGAACTCGCGTAGTTTGAGCGCTTTGGGTGCGCCGGGAACAAGCTCGCTTGCGGAGATAAGACCCGCGCTCGCCTCGCCAATGAATCTATAGCTTACCATCACGTCAACGCCGTTCCAGTCATATATACATATTATATCAATTATTTCGGTCTTCAAAAGCTCAAGGGAAAGCTTCTCGCCAGGCTCAAGCGTATAATATCCCTTTGGCGCAAGCCATGGCGTTACGCCAAAGGGCGAGCACGTACCGTCGTTTATCCAAGCCCGTTTAAAAATGCAGCCGTCAAATTTTTCAAGTTCAACATCAGGATACACGGCTAATATTTCCTCCACCGATTCAAATGGATGATAGCCTGTGAAATAGTAGCGTTCGCCCTCAAATTCGCAGCAATAAAGCTCGTTATAAGCAAGCTCGCCGCTCGTTATCAGCCGCGAGGCAAGCTCCGCTATTGCAGCGTTGCCTGCGGCAACGTTTTCATCCATCGAAGCCTGAGGAAGCTGTGAAAAGTCATCGTCGTAATGCTCCAAAACGAAGTCGCTCACTAGCGACGCGAGCGCGTCCAAAGCCTGAACGTCTATTGCTCCTATGGGGTCAATTAGCTTGTGACAAAAATCAAAGCAGCCCGCCTGCGAAATGCCAATGGCGGGTATGCCCGCCGCCGCGAACGAAGCTTGGTCACTCGAAAACGATTCCGTCTTTACGCTCGCGCTTTTGAAATACGGCGTCATCGCCTCGGTAAGCCGCGTATACTCGCCCGCGTCATCGAGCAGATAATCCTCCTCGCCGTCTTTATGGCCTACGCAGTCTATATTTATCACATACAGGCTTGAATAGTCACGCTTTAGCTTTTCCGCGAGCGCAATACTGCCCATTCGCCCATTTTCCTCACTGTTCACGGCCGCAAATATAACGTCGCAGGATATTGGCGCGGCAGTTAGCTTGTCTGCAACTATTTGCGCCGTGCGTATTAAGCAGCCAAGTCCTGTGAGATTATCAAAAGTACTGGGGAACACCGTGTCGCCAAAATAGCCAACTCCGTCGAAATGTGCGCAAACAACAACCGACGCCTTGCCTCTGCCCGTATCGTTTCCGCTGCCCGCCACGATGCCCACGACATTGTTGCCCTTGCCCTCCCTTACGGTCGCGTCGCACGAAAGCGCGCACGCTTTAAGCTCCGGCGCGCGCAGCTTGTCTGCTGCGGCTTGAGTGAGTTGGAGAAACAGGCTCGTTCTTTGGCGCGTAAGCGCCTTTGCATTGGCGCTAAAATCGTCCGTAGCGTAGGCAATGAGCTTAACGCCCTTGTTTATAGCGTTAACCCTGTCCGCCTCGTCCTTTGCAAGATAAAAATATTCGCCCGCCGCGCACTCGCTTATATCGCTTGAAAACACCCTGCCCGATAGCTTTAGTGGCTCCCAAACAAGGTCGAGAAAATAATCGACGCCCGCCGTGAGCGTTTCCTTTTCGCCGGTCTCATATTCAAGCGTAAATACCGGGTTCGCCTCGGACGGCTCCGCGACGGGGGTGGCGTATTCATGAAAAAACGTGTCTCCAAAGCATGGCTCAAGCCCCATATCGGCCATGCACGCCGCTATATACTCCGTTGCGAGCGCGTTCCCCGCGCTGCCAGAGAGCCTACCCGTGTATTTTTTGCTTGAAAGCTCGGCTATAAAATCAAGCGTGGAAAGCACGGGTTCAGCGGGCTTTGCCGATGATTCCGGCGCAAGTGATTCGGCATGTGGCGCGACGCAGGCGGTAAGGATGAGCAGGAATGACATAATAATGAGCAATAGGGATTTTCTCATGGCGCACCTCCTAGTTGGTCGGGGGCAATCTAAAACCTGCCCCCGCGGCTGAAGCTATGCAAAGCTTAACGGAGCATTGCGATCATCAGCAAAGCAAGAGACTTTTTCATAATCAGATAGAGAATACTCTGTGCGCATATCTATGTCCTCCGTATGTGATCTTTTATACTATGATTATAATTATAACTATAACATTCGTCAACGCTTGAACTTTTGTAATTCACGTTATTCTTATTGTCCGGTAGCTAGCTTGATAGTATACCCCCTGCGTCTATTCGCGCTCTCTCAAGCGTCACGGAACGTTCCTAAAATATCACAAATATTCCATATATAAAATCTTTATGAGGTTGAATTATAGTTTAAAAGGTTGTATCATCATGTCATGGTAGGTTTTTATCGTGGCGGAGTTTGCGATATGCCATAATTTTGATAAGTTTACCGCCTTTTTGGCGGATTAAAAATAACATACGAACAGGAGAAAATGATATGGAGTACAACAGGATCTACAATTTCTCGGCCGGCCCGTCCATGCTGCCTCTCGAGGTGCTCGAAAAGGCTAAGGCCGACATGATGAACTACAAGGGTTCCGGTATGTGCGTCATGGAAATGAGCCACCGTTCCAAGGTCTATGACGGTATCATAAAGAATACCGAGGCGCTGCTGCGTCAGGTCATGGGCATTCCCGATAACTACAAGGTGCTTTTCCTTCAGGGCGGCGCTTCGCTTCAATTTGCGATGGTTCCCTTGAACTTTATGACCAAGAATCACAAGGCGGACTATGTGCTCTCAGGCAACTTCTCCTCCAAGGCTGCTGACGAAGCCAAGAAATACGGCACAGTCAATATCGCCGCCTCCACCAAGGACGAGGGCTTCTGCCGCGTACCGCGTCAGGAAGAATTAAAGCTCGACCCCGAAGCCGACTATGTGCATATATGCTTCAACAACACCATATACGGCTCGGCCTATAACTATATCCCCGAAACGGGCAATGTTCCCCTTGTGGCCGACCATTCCTCAACTATTTGCAGCCGTCCCATAGACGTGTCAAAGTTCGGCGTTATCTATGCAGGCGCTCAGAAGAACATGGCGCCCGCCGGTCTTACCATTGCGATAATTCGTGAGGATCTCCTTGGCGAGCCTCTCGCGTGCGCGCCCACCATGTGCAACTATTCGCTCATGGCCAAGAATGATTCCATGTACAACACGCCTCCGTGCTACTCCATCTATGTATGCGGACTCGTGCTTGAGTGGCTGCGCGACCTTGGCGGCCTGACCGTTATGCAGAAGATGAACGAGCGCAAGGCTGGCTTACTCTATGACTGCCTTGACAACAGCTCCTTCTATAAGGCGCCCATCGCCAAGGACAGCCGTTCTCTCATGAACGTGCGCTTCACTACCGGCAGCGAGGAGCTCGACGCGAAGTTCGTGGCCGAGAGCGTTAAGGACGGCATGTCCAACCTCAAGGCGCACAGGAGCACCGGCGGCCTCCGCGCCTCCATCTACAACGCAATGCCTTATGAGGGCGTTGAGCATCTCGTGCGCTTCATGGAGAAGTTCGAGAAGGACAATAAATAAATGCGTTTCGCGGCCACTTCCGCTTTCGTGGAATCGGCCGCAATTTTGGAAAATAAACGAGAATAAGGAGTACAATAAATGCGTATACTTATAACCGACGGTATGGATAAAACCGCGCTCGCGAAGCTTCGTGAGAATGGCAACGAGGTCGTTGAGCAGTTCTACTCTCCCGAGGAGCTTCCCGAAGCGCTCAAGAATTTTGACGCGCTTGTAGTTCGCAGCGCAACCAAGGTTCGCACCGCCGCTATAGACGGCGCGAAGGCGGGCGGCAAGCTCAAGCTCATAATAAGGGGCGGCGTTGGCGTTGACAATATCGACGTTGACTATGCAAACGCTAATGGCATACAGGTAAAGAACACTCCGCGCGCCTCGAGCGACGCCGTCGCTGAGCTCGCGCTTGCGCACATGTTCTCCGTGGCGCGCTTCATAAGCGTAGCCGGTCACACCATGCGCGAAGGCAAATGGGAGAAAAAGGCATATAAGGGCATTGAAATCTCCGGCAAGACCCTCGGCGTTATAGGTTATGGCCGCATAGGTCAGGCTTTGGGCCGCCGCGCTCAGGCTTTGGGCATGAAGGTGCTCGCCTACGACATATTCAAGGTTGAAGGACTTGAGAATGAGAATATGAAATACGTTGAAATGGACGAGCTGCTCGCCAAAGCCGATTTCATATCCCTCCACACTCCCAGCCTTGACGGCAAGCCCCTCATAAACGCCGATACCATTGCCAAGATGAAGGACGGCGCGGTGTTTATAAACACCTCTCGCGGCAACAATGTTGACGAAGCCGCGTTGCTCGACGCGCTCAACTCCGGCAAGCTCCTCGGCGCCGGTCTTGACGTTTTTGCCGATGAACCCGCCACCAACTCCGCGCTCTACTCCCACCCCAAGGTGAGCTGCACGCCGCACATCGGCGCTTCCACCAACGAAGCGCAGAAGCGCATAGGCATGGAGATAGTTGACATAATCGCCAACTTCAAATAAGCTTTAAACAGCATAAACAGCGGCGGGGGCAAGCCCCCGCCCTGCGTTTTTTTGGGGCGCAGCATTAAAAATATCCTTTGGAGGTTGAATGAATAAAAATATGTGGATAGCTATTTTAGCCGGACTTGCGCTTTTGGCGGCGCTTATCATATTCGGCACGAGCAGCGCTCTATTAACGGTGAAATATCAAATATCCACCGATAAGGCCGCAAAGCCCGTAAGGCTCGCACTGGTGAGCGACCTTCATTCCTGCGATTACAAAAATGAGCTCGTTGACGCCATAGCCGCCCAAGCGCCAGACGCAGTGCTGCTCGCGGGCGACATCTTTGACGACGATCTGCCGCACGACAACGCCAAGCATTTCGTGCGGGAAATAGCCGCGCGGGGCTATGCCTGCTATTATGTAACAGGGAATCATGAAATATGGAGCGGCGAGGCGGACGAGCTGAAGCGCTTCATGCGCGAGCTTGGCGCAACGGTGCTTGAGGGCGAATGCGCCACGCTATCTGTGAACGGGCAGATAATAAATATCTGTGGCATAGACGATCCCGCAAGCGATAGCGGTTCGCTCTCGGAGGTTCTTGCAAAAGCCGCCCGCGCGGCCGACAGCACGCGCTTTACGGTGCTCCTGACTCACCGGCCTGAGCTTATAGACGAATATTTAAAGCATGCTTTTGATTTGATACTTTCAGGCCACGCGCACGGCGGGCAATGGCGGCTTCCGGGGCTTATAAACGGGCTTTTCGCGCCCAACCAGGGGCTTTTCCCAAAATACGCAGGCGGCGAATACACATTTGAAAGCAAAACCATGATAGTGAGCCGCGGGCTTGCGCGCGAATCCACGCGCGTGCCGAGGATATTCAACAGGCCGGAGCTTGTGATAGTGGATATTGAGGCGCGGTAACGCCGCGCGCCGCTTTCTCGCCGCGTTTGAGAAAAGCCGGCTTATACAAATAATCTTCTTCTTATCTTTTCCTTGAGCTTTTGCTTTTTTTCAATAACCACCAGTATCGCGCTTGCCATGGCAACGGAGCCGAGCACTATGAGCGACCATGAAAGCGATATTGCGCCAAGGGTATGCACATCTATCAAAAGCTCCACCGAAACGCACGCCACGGCGAAATAATCAATTATAAGCGCGGGCTTATAAAGCCCGTGGAGGTGCTTTGTTTTCACCACGAGCACAACTATTATCGCGAGCACTGCGGCAATGGCAACCAGCGGCAGCGCAAGCGGCAAAAACCATGAAAACTCGCTTGTAGCGCCGCTGATATATGCTAAATACAGCGCAGTAACAAGAGCGTCCAGCAGAATAAACAGATAATACCGCCTATTGAGCACAAACCACGGCACCAGCACAAATACGAACACGCACATTATAGCGCCCACAACATAAGGCGACCAGACGAATTCGTGATTTGTTAAAAGGTCGGTAAGCGTTGTGACGACGACGGGTATGAGCAGGCAAAGCGTGCCCAGGATTGCGCCGTAGCGCCTGTCTATTCTCGACATTACGCGGTCTACCTTTTCAGGATACGGCCTCGTCCTTGGCTCCTTCCACGGCGAATTCGGGTTTAACACCGGCGTTTGGCACAGCGGGCATTCCTTCTCCGACGGCGCAAGCTCCACGCCGCAATTCACGCAATATGACATTTTATACCTCCAGGCTCGAACGCGCATCGTCCGAGTAATCACTGTTGCTCTCCACTAGCACATGGAGGCCGTCCTTAACGAGCAATGTGAAAAAGCTGCGCTCAATATCGGTCTCCTTTATGGTTCTTGTGAAATTTATCTGCATTTTTCCATCGTATGACACGCACGCGGCCACGACGGGGTTATAGCTCAGCGGCCCAAGCATGAAGTCGATGCGGGCAACATAAGGGCGCATTTCATCGGGCAGCGTGGTATTGCCCAAATTTGATATTGAAGAGGACGTTTGCCTGTCGCCCGTGAGAATAAAAACGAGCTTTAGCGTCCTATTTTTTAAAAACAGCGGCGTCGCGCGAAGAAAGCGGTTTTGCACCGACGCTACGTTGGTGGCGAATTTGGCGTTTAGCCGCTTTTCGGTGGCCTCAAGCCCCATATAGTGGCGCACCGCGTCAACGGTCTCCTGCATGGTGTATTCGCCGTAGCGCGGCTCTATGCCGGGATTTACATAGGATGAAAAATTGCGCAGCGTTCTTGCGCCATAGAATTTTCTCAAATTCACGGGCACGCATATTTTCACGGGCATGAAACGTTTGCGGCGCGATGGCTCGCTCACCTGCCTTGCGTGAACGGCCGTAATAAGCGCGGCGGTGAGGTATTCGCCCACGCTCGCGCCATATTGCTTGGCTTTCTCGCGCACGGCGAGCGAATCTAAAGTGCCCGTTGTAACATGAATACCGTGGTCGGGCTCATGCCGCCCGTCAACATTATACGCCGTGCTTTCACCGCGCGACATGGAGCCGTTTCGCGCGTAACGCAAAAAACAGTCCTCAAGCTCCTCAGCCGTGGGCGCTGACGCGCAGGAAAGCGTCTGTTCGTCATAAGTGATTTTAAGCTCGTATTTGAGGCGAAGATATTCCGCGACCAGCGTTTTTAGAAAGCATAATCCGCCCGTGCCATCTGTGAGCACATGAAAAAGCTCCAG
>CAZZNN010000047.1:0-12043 GCA_964655605.1 uncultured Oscillospiraceae bacterium | reverse complement strand
GTTCGCCGCGTTCCCGGACGGCCTTGCCTCAATGCGCCTTAGATGAGCCCGTCGTTGCCGTCCTCATCATTGCCTATAACATCGTAGTTGGTGGGGGCTACGACGAATATGCCGCGCGAGATCTTGTATATGGTGCCGTTGAGGGCGTATATAGCGCCCGCCATGAAGTCGAGTATGCGCTGCGCGCAATCGAGCTCCAGCTCCTCCATATTCACTATCACGGGCTTGCGGCTCTTGAGATTGTCTATGATGTTCTGCGTATCCTCATAGCTTATTGGGTGATACACGACCATCTTCATTTGGGCAGTCGTTGGAAGGCTGACCACATTGCCGTTGCTCTGCGGGGCGTTTTTCCTGCCCCTGTTGCCCATTTTTACAACATTGTCCGATTCAAGTGGACGCTCATCGTAGCTTTCGTCCATCTCCTCGTCCAGATCGCTCTCCTCGATACCTATGTATTCGAGAAACTTGTTCATTAAGCCTGCCATTTGTTATTCCTCCGTTCAATTAAAAAGATTTTAATTGGCGCTTGGAGAAATAATATTTATCCGCGGCTCCGCTGATCTTTTTTTACGCAGCTCCGCGCCGCATAGCTATTGCCTTGGGCCGAATATGGCGCTTCCAACGCGCACCATCGTCGCGCCCTCGGCTATAGCCGCGGTATAATCACCGCTCATGCCCATTGAAAGCTGCTCGAGACTTACCTTGGCAAAGCCTTTTTTCATGGCGTTTGCCTTCTGGGTTTCAAACAGCTCCCGCATCTTCTTAAAATACTCGCGCGCCGCCGCCTCGTCCACCGCGGGCGGTATGCACATGAGCCCTTTTACGAATATGCCGGGCATAGCTTCGATCATTTCAATGAATTCCCCTAATTTGGACGTTTCCACTCCGCCCTTTTGCGCTTCGCCGCCTATGTTCACCTCGATGAACACATTCTGCTCCGCCGCGTCCCTGACGCACAGCCTGCTTATTTCCTTTGCCAGCTCCTCGCGGTCTACGGACTGAATACTATCCACCTTGCCTACGATATATTTCACCTTATTCGCCTGCAAACGGCCTATCATATTCACGTCTGCGCCGTTTTCGCGGAAGAAGGGCAGTTTTTTTGTCAGCTCCTGCACGCGGTTTTCGCCCACGGCGTCTATGCCGCAGTCGAACGCGCGCTTTATGCGCTCCTCGTCCACGAATTTGCTCACCGCGATTAGCTTTATCTCCTTCACATCGCGACCCGCCTTATAAGCGGCCTCGGCCATGCGCTCACGCACAATCCTAATATTTTCTTCGACATTTATCATGGTTATGATTATAGCTTTCTTTTGTGAAAGCATCCTTTCAAAATTTTAACTGTCAGTTAAAATTGAAATCAAATTTGGTTTTGCCTCAAAACCGGGTATGAAAGACAAAGTCTTTCATACTTTGTACCTCAATCCCGAGGTTAATGTTTCTCCCGCGTTGCGCGCGCGAACTATCGCGTTTTCCTTATCGGCGCTGAGCACGTCCACCTCTATGAAGCGCTCGCCTGAGGCAAGCTCAAGCGTTATTCCGGGCACGCCGTCCTTTATGGTGATTGCCTTTAGTGGCACCTTGATGCCCGTCATATTGGCGCTAAGCGTTATTTCAACGCTTCTTACGCTCATGAGCTCGCCAATATCATCGGTAAAGGCGAGAATATTCACAATGTAATCCTCGCTCACTATCGGAGCGAGCGCCGTGCCCGTGACGGGCGCCGCCGTATAGCCGCCAAAGGATACAGAGTAGCTCTCCCCCGCCGCCGTGCGCAGCGGCTCGCTCGCCTTTGTGGTGAAGGCGACATACCATTTATTGGGATCGACTATCCTGTAAAGCAGGCTGCTTGACACGCTTGAGGGCGACTGCGCCTTCTTTGCGCTGTTTACAAGGTCGGCGGTGATAATATCGAGCTTATCGCCGTTTAGCGCCTGCTCAAAGCCATCGAAATAGAAGCTTGCAAGCCCGGCGCTGGGGCAAACCACTTCATTGCGCCACTGGGCTATCTGCGTCTTTTTCGTCTGGACGCTCGCATAGAGCGCCGAAAGCTCCTCCGTGGGCTGAACCACCGTTGCAAGCAGGCTTTCGCGCTGCTCTAAAAGCGTAAGAAGCTCGTTTTGAAGCTCGAGCATATCCTTATCGCCGCCCGAAAGCAGCGTTTCGCGCATTATAAGGCGCTTTTGCGTTATTTGATCCTCAACTAGCTTAACGTCCGAATTTTCTATGCCCGCTATAAGCGAGCACTGCATATCGTATATCTGCGACTGCAAGGCGATGAGCGACTGCATCATATCGTCGCTGTAGCCCCATTTATACACGGTGGCTATGGGCATGCCCTCGTATACCTTTTCGCCTTCTTTTATTTTATAGGTCGCCTTATCGAATTTATCGACCTCGACCGACGTTTCAGAGCGTATCACAACGCCTTTAACGCTTAGATCCAGCTTTATTTCGCCCGTTGCGAGCTCGCCGCCCGCCGTATCCGTAAGCGCGAGTACCCCGATTACCGCCGCTGCGATTACCAAAATCGCTATCACGACGTAGAAGCGGCCGCTCACCCTTACTTTTTGTTTTCTTCTTGCTCTAGCCATATAATGTTATTCTATCACTTCGTAGCCAGATTTTAAAGACCTGCCATACTGTCTGTCAAAATTCTCTTTATTTTTTGCAATATAGCCATCGTAAAGCTGCTGCGCATCCATGCCGGAGCGCAGGCACATGCTGATGAAAAAGTGCAGAATATCCACAAGCTCGCCCTTTAGCGCCGCCTCATCCACCTCTTTGGGATTTTTCCACCATTTGAAATTCACCTCGTCCAAAAGCTCGGCAAGCTCGCTTATCATGGCGAGCACATCCTTCTGTATCCATTCCTCGGGCGATATATTATCGAGCTTTCTGCGCGTTTGAATATCGGCGTCGAGCATTTTTTGAAGCTCGAATATGGTTTCAAGCCTGTCCTTATCCATCTTTTGCTACCCCCTGTAATTAAAATGAGAGAAAGCTCTCCTTGAGCTTTTCGCCAAGCTTATGCTTATTGAGCCTGCCGACGAGCGATGCGCTCATGGCGCTAAAATCTATCACCTCTTTGGTTATTTCCCGAACGTCGTCCATAGTGACGGCGCGAAGGAACGATAAAATCTCGTCCTCTGAATAGACTCGCCCGCGCATTAGCTGCGCCTTGCCTATGGCGTTGCTGCGCGCGCCGGTGCTCTCCTGACCAAGCATAAAGCTCGCTATGAGCTGATCCTTATTTCGCTTGAATTCTTCATCTGTAATTCCATTTTTGGCTATTTCATCGAGCTCGCGCTTTATAAGGCCGAGCACCTCGCCGGCCTGCTTTTCGCCCGTCCCGGCATACACCGTAAAGCAGCCGGTTTCCTTATACGCGGTGGGATAGGTGTACACAGAATAGGCAAGGCCGCGCTCCTCGCGTATTTTTTGAAACAGCCGCGAGGACATGCTGCCGCCAAGCGCGTTATTTAGCACGAGCAGCGCATACTGTCTCTTATCGTCCGCCTTATAGCCGGGCATGCCGAGGCATATATGCACCTGCTCAACGTCCTTATCAACAATTTTCACCTCGCGGCGCATTGTCAGCACGCTCTTTGGCATGGGACGAAGGGGCTTGGCTTGCGAGCCGCCGAAGCGCTCCTCAAGCATTGCCATGAGCTTGTCCCTTTCAAATGCGCCAGCGCAGGATATAACGGTGTTGAGCGCGGAATAATTGGCGTTCATGTAATTGAGAAGCCCGTCGCGCGTGAAGCTCTTAACGGTTTCCTTTGTGCCTATTATCGGCCTTGCGACGGGCGACCCCGCAAACACAAGCGCCGATATTGCATCGTGCGCCACGTCCTCCGGAGAATCCTCAGTCATGAGGATTTCATCGGTCACAACGCCCTTTTCAAGCTGAATATCCTTATCGTCAAAGCGGGAATTATGCACTATATCAGCCAGAATATCGAGCGCCGGTTCAAGAAATTCGCCCAGCACTTTTACATAATAGCAGGTGCATTCCTTTGCGGTAAACGCGTTCAAGTTGCCGCCGAGCGCGTCCATCTGCGCGGCTATCTCGCCCGCAGTGCGAGTTTTGGTGCCCTTAAAGAGCATGTGCTCTATAAAGTGCGACGAACCGTTATTCGCGTCGTCCTCATATATGCTGCCCGCGCCGAACCACACGCCCACCGACGCCGAGCGATAGCCCTGCATCTTTTCAGCCACGACGCTTACGCCGTTTGAAAGTTTCTGTGAAAACATTTATGCCTGTCCTTTGATTTATTGGCCGCAAAAGCGGCTCACAATTTATAATGCCTTATTTTTTAATTATCAATTCTACAAATAGGGAGCCGCCTAATGACGGCTCCCCGTTAAATTGTAAAGGGTTTATTGGAGGTTGTCCTCCGGAAGAAGCCCCTTGCGGGTGAGGTTTATCTTGCCGTCGCGGGTGATTTCGGTAACGCGAACGAGTATCTCGTCGCCTATATTCACCTCGTCCTCCACCTTTTCAACGCGGTGGTTGGCAAGCTTGCTTATGTGTACAAGGCCGTCCTTGCCTGGCTTTAGCTCGACGAACGCGCCTATCGGCAGTATCCTTACGACCTTGCCAAAGTACACCTCGCCAACCTCTATATCCTTGACGATAGCGTCTATCATCTTCTTGGCGGCGCTTGAGGCGGCCTCGTCCGGCGAAGCTATGAACACGCGGCCATCGTCCTCTATATCTATCTTGACGCCTGTATCCGCGATTATCTTGTTGATAACCTTTCCGCCGGAGCCTATGACCTCGCGGATCTTATCCGGGTGAATGCTGAACTGGAGTATGCGCGGGGCGTAAGCTGAAAGCTCCGTGCGCGGGGCGCTAAGAGTTTCGAGCATCTTATCGAGTATGAAGAACCTGCCGCGCTTGGCCTGCGCAAGCGCGCGGGTGAGAATCTCCTCGTCTATGCCCTTTATCTTTATATCCATTTGAATGGCGGTTATGCCATCGCGCGTACCGGCGACCTTGAAATCCATGTCGCCAAGGAAGTCCTCAAGACCCTGTATGTCGGTAAGAACGGCGATGTTGCCGGTGGACTCGTCCTTTATTAGACCCATCGCAACGCCCGCGACCGGCTTTTTAATGGGAACGCCCGCGTCCATGAGCGCAAGCGTGCTCGCGCAGATAGAAGCCTGCGAGGTGGAGCCGTTTGATGATATTACCTCGCTTACAAGGCGCATGCAGTACGGGAATTCTTCTTCTGAGGGTATCACGGGAAGCAGCGCGCGCTCGGCAAGAGCGCCGTGACCTATCTCGCGGCGTCCGGGGCCGCGCATGGGGCGAGTTTCGCCAACGCTGTAGGGAGGCATATTATATTGATGCATATAGCGCTTGAATTCTTCCTCGCCTATGCCGTCGAGCGTCTGCCCGTCGCCTATTGTGCCAAGCGTGCATATAGTCATCACCTGAGTCTGGCCGCGGGTGAAAACGGCGCTGCCGTGCGTGCGCGCGAACATGCCAGTATCGCACCATATCGGGCGGATCTCATCCTGCTGCCTGCCATCGGGACGGATCTTGCGATTTATTATCTTATCGCGAACTATCTCTTTATTAAGCTTATAGAGTATGGCGTCTATATCGGAGGCGCTGCCGGGATACTCTTCGGCAAATGCAGCGACAGTTTCTTCTTTTACCTTGGAATTGCGCGTCTCGCGCTCCTTGCGGTCGAACGTGTCGAGCGACCACTCGATTTTCTCGCGCGCAAATTCACGCACCTTTTCGGTGAGAACGGCGTCGGGCTCGTGTATGTTCACCTCGCACTTGGGCTTGCCTATTTCGGCTGCCATGGCGGCGATGAATTTGACTTCTTCTTTTATGGTTTCATGGCCAAAGAGTATGGCCTTGAGCATTTCTTCTTCGCTTATCTCCAAAGCGCCCGCCTCGACCATCATAACGGCGTCCGCAGTACCGGCGACCGTGAGGTGCAGGCGGCTTTTTTCGCGCTGTGCGCTCGAAGGATTGATAACATATTCGCCGTCCACATAGCCCACGCTCACAGCGCCTATGGGCCCTGCAAACGGAGCGTCGCTTATGCTAAGGGCAGCGGAGGCGCCTATCATGGCGAGTATGTCCGGCTGCACGTCCTGCTCAACGCTTAGCACCGTGGCAACGACCTGTATATCGTTGTAGAAGCCCTTGGGGAACAGCGGACGAAGCGGCCTGTCTATAAGGCGGGACGTAAGTATCGCTTTTTCGGTGGGTCTGCCCTCGCGCTTTATAAAGCCGCCGGGTATCTTGCCCACGGAATACATTTTTTCCTCAAACTCTATGCTAAGAGGGAGGAAATCAACGCCGTCGCGCGGGGCCTTAGCCACTGTCGCGCAAACGAGCACGGCTGTGTCGCCGCAGCGAACCAGGCACGAACCGCCCGCCTGCTCGGCATATTTGCCGGTTTCGATGGTGAGTGTTCTGCCCGCCAATTCCATTGAGAAATTTTTCTGCATGTCTTCATGCTCCTTTATATTCATTCTATTTAATAACGTATTTATGGGGTAACCCTTGCTGGAGAGCGGGCCGCCGCTTAGGGCGGCCCCTGCGAAGGGGACGGGCGCCTGTGGTTTTAGGCGCCGCGCGCTGTCGCTCTTTTCGTATCCGCGCGACGCCCGTGAGGATACGAAAAGAGCGGGGCTTTGCGCCCGCGCTCTTTTTTATGCTTATTTCCTGAGGTTGAGGCTTGCAAGTATGGCTCTGTAACGCTCGATGTCCTTATCCTTGAGATAATTCAAAAGACCTCTGCGCTGACCGACCATCTTGAAAAGGCCGCGGCGTGAATGATTGTCCTTCTTATGAACCTTTAAATGCTCATTAAGATGGTTGATGCGCTCTGTAAGGAGTGCTATCTGCACTTCCGGCGAGCCGGTGTCGCCCTCATGGACGGCATACTTTTCGATGATTTCCTGCTTGGTTGCCATTTTTGGCTTCCTCCTAAAAATTATTTATACTATCGCCGCAGACCGAGTAAAGCGTCGGAGAGTCGCAAAACACAGTGCGCGGCTGTGCACGCTAAGAGTATATCACGCTATCTGTTTATTTGTAAAGCGTATTGGCGCGCGTTCGCGATATTTTTTGCTTATGGCGCGAACGAGTGTAATTTTACCACTAAAGAGCCGTTTTTAGCAAGCCGCGGCGGCGTTACTTTTTTGGAAATTATGCTTGCCATGTGCTCCCAAGCGTGCTATAATCGCATGTGTTGGGCGGCGAATGCCGTAATTGTGGAGTTTTGAGGAGTGGGCGCGTTCCCGCTCTTTTATTTTGAACAGGAGAAATATTATTGAAAACCACTCAGGTCGTCGATGCGCTTTTGCGCGATAAAATAGCCGGATTAGGCTTTGAGCTGGACGAGGTTGAATTTGCCAAGGAGCACGGAAACTGGGTGCTCACGCTTTATATCGATTCCGCCAACGGAGTGAGCGTGGAGGACTGCGAAAGGGTTAGCCGTTTTGTTGAGCCGATACTGGATGAGGCCGATCCGATAGAGCCGTCATACTTTTTATCCGTTTCGAGCATAGGCATAGACAGGCCGCTTAAAAAGAACCGGGATTTCGAGCGCGCGCTCGGCTGCAAAATTGTCGTCAAGCTTTATTCGCCAGTGAACGGCGAGAAGGATTTTCTTGGCGAGCTTATCGAATTTGACGATGAAACCTTTACAATAACACCGCAGCCGCAAAAAAACAGGCGCAAGAGCAAAAAGGCGTCTGAGCCGCTTGACAAGCTCACCCTCAAGCGCCATGACGCGGCGCTGATACGTCCCTATATCGATTTCGCGGCGCTCGAAAAGGAGTACGCGGAGCTTGAAGACGGCTTCGACGGCGTTGAAGCCGAACAAACAGATGAAGAATTAAATTATAGTTTAGCCGATAGGAGACTCAACGATGAACAGTGAATTCATAGAAGCATTAAACGCCATAGAAAAGGAGCGCGGCATAAACAAGGACGTATTGATAGACGCCTTTGAAGCGGCTTTGGTGGCGGCCTACAAGCGCAATTACAACACTACCTCAAACGTTCGCGCGGTGGTTGACCGCGAGACTGGCGAGGTGCAGGTTTTCGCCTCAAAAACGGTCGTGGAGCGGGTGGAGGATAAATACAGCGAGATAACCCTTGAGGACGCGCACAAGATAAATCCGCTCTACGAGCTTGGCGACGTGCTCGAGGAGGAAAGCGACCCGCGTCTTTTCGGCCGCATAGCCGCGCAGACAGCCAAGCAGGTTGTTGTGCAGCGCATACGCGAGGCCGAGCGCGGCGTTATATTCGATGAATTCGTTGAAAAGGAAAACGAGGTGCTCACCGCCATAGTTCAGCGCGTTGAAAAGAACGGCGTGTATGTGGAGCTTGGCAAGACCGACGGCCTTATTTCCCCCAATGAAATGATACAGGGCGAGGAATACAATGTAAGCGACCGCCTCAAGGTATACGTACTCGAGGTCAGGCGCACAAACAAGGGGCCGCAGGTGCTCGTGTCGCGCACGCACCCGGGTCTTGTAAAGCGGCTTTTCGAGCTTGAGGTGCCTGAGATAATGTCTGGCGTAGTGCAGATAAAATCTATCGCGCGCGAAGCGGGCTTCCGCACGAAGGTGGCCGTTGCGTCAAACGATTCGCAGGTGGATCCGGTCGGCGCGTGCGTAGGGCAAAAGGGCATACGCGTCGAGCGCATAGTGGGCGAGCTGCACAATGAAAAGATAGATATAATCGAGTGGGACAGCGACAACGCCGTGTATATAGCAAAATCGTTAAGCCCGGCGCGCGTGCTCATGGTTTATATAAATGAAAGCGAAAAGGCCGCCAAGGTGGTCGTACCGGACAGTCAGCTCTCGCTTGCGATAGGCAAGGAAGGGCAGAACGTGCGCCTTGCCGCAAAGCTCACAGGCTGGAAGATAGATATAAAGAGCCAGTCTCAGGCAGAAGCGGACGCGGAGCTATACACCGATGAGGACGACGAAACGCTTGACAGCGAGCTTGAGAGCGAGCTTGAGCAGATTCCAGAGGATATTTAACGGCGTCAGCAGACCTCAAGAGCTATGAAAGGAGGGCATAGTCATGACTAACGCACGCAAAACACCCATGCGCACTTGCGTCGGCTGCCGCGCATGCCGTCCTAAAAAGGAGCTTATACGGGTTGTAAGAACGCCCGAGGGCGAGACGGCGCTTGACGCGACGGGCAGAAAATCCGGGCGCGGCGCCTATATTTGCCCAAACGAGGAATGCCTTAAAAAAGCTCAGAAGTCGCGTGCGCTTGAACGCGCGCTTGAGCACAAAATAGAGCAGGACGTATTCGACAGGCTCCTTGAGCTTTTAAAGGGAGAAGCGCAATGAAGGCTGAGGCGGCGCTCGGATTCGCAATGCGCGCGGGCAAGCTCATAACGGGCGACCCCAACTGCGAAAAGGCGATAAAACAAGAAAAGCGCGGCGCGCTGGTTGTTGTGCTCGACGAAAGCGCAAGTGCGAACACGCGTGAAAAATTCGGCCAAATGTGCCAAAAGAGGGGTATCCCCCTATTCATGCTAAGCGGCATGGGCGCGGCCATAGGCAAGGATTCAAGGATAGTCTCGGCATCGTGCGACGCGCAGTTTGCCGATTTGATAATTTCGGCGTTCGGGGGCAGGGAGCTTTCGCGCGCCGACGAGCTGGCGGCCGTAATTCCGGGCAAGGCCGCGGGAAATTCCTAATATACGGGGGTAATTTAATGGCGAAAGCAAAGCTTATGGATTCCGCAAAGGAGCTTGAAAACAACACAAAGGAGCTCTTTGAAAGAGTCAAAAAAACGCATACCGATATGAGTGCGACGCTCCAAGAGGTGCGCCGCGCCGAATCAAAGCTACAGGAACGTGAGCGCCAAGCCGAGCAGGAGCGCATCGCCCGCGAAAAAGCGGAGCGGCTGCGCGATTTCTTGGCTTCCGAGGAGGCTGGCGCGTATCACGTAGGAGAAGACGAGGCGGCTAAAAATGAGCCCGCCGCCATTGTTGCGCCCGAAATTAAGGAAAAAACAGTAAAGGCGGAGGCCGAGATGAAAGCGGAACCGAAGGTTGAAAAAGCTCCGGCAGATACTAAGGCGGAGGCTAAGCACGAGGCCGAGCCCGCACGCGAAGTTAAGGCGGAAGCAAAGCCGCCCGTTGAGACGGAAGCTAAAAAACCGGCCGCAGCGGAAGCTGAAGCTTCTGCGCCCTCCCCCGCTCCCGCTCCCGCCGCGGCAACAGCAACTGCCGCCGCGACCGATGCAAAGCCAGCCGCTACGTCAACGCCAGCCGCTGCGTCAACGCCAGTGGCTGCGTCAGCGCCAGTGGCCACACAGGCGCCTGCGGCCACGCCGGCGCCCGCGCAAAAACCCAGGCAGGGCGACGGCAATCAGCCCCGTCCGCAAGGTCAGAATCAGAACGGTTATCAACAGCGCCCGCCTCAGGGTCAAAATGGTTATCAGCAGCGCCCGCCTCAGGGTCAGGGCGGCTATCAGCAGCGCCCGCCTCAGGGGCAGGGCGGTTATCAACAGCGCCCGCCGCAGGGGCAGGGCGGCTATCAGCAGCGCCCGCAGGGTCAGGGTGGCTACCAGCAGCGCCCGCAGGGGCAGGGCGGCTATCAGCAGCGCCCGCAGGGTCAGGGCGGCTACCAGCAGCGCCCGCAGGGGCAGGGCGGTTACCAACAGCGTCCGCAGGGGCAGGGCGGTTACCAGCAGCGTCCGCAGGGGCAAGGTGGTTACCAAGCCCGCCCGCAGGGTCAGGGCGGTTACCAAGCCCGTCCGCAAGGACAGGGCGGTTACCAACAGCGTCCGCAGGGCCAGGGCGGAGCGCGCAGCACGACTACTCCCGCGTTTGTGGCAACGCCGGGCAAGGATCGCATAACCAATTTCGATCCGAACAAGAATCAGTATCGCACGCGCGATGAGGAGCGCAAGGCGAAGAATAAAAAGGCGCTAATGCGCGAAACGGCTCCGGAGGCCACCTGGGACGATGAATCCGGCTTCCGCAGGCGCAAGCGCAAGGCGGTTCCTATAATACATAAAATGGAGCCGATAAAGATTGAGAAAGCGGTGATTACATCGGAAACGATTACTGTTAAGGAGCTTTCCGAAAAGATAGGCAAGCCTGCCGCCGAGATAATCAAAAAATTATTCATACTCGGCACCATGGCGACCATCAATCAGGAGATAGATTTTGACACCTGCGCTTTGATAGCGGCGGATTATGATATAGAGCTCGATCTTCAGGTCGCCAAGACTTATGAGGAAGTGCTCAACGAATCCAGCGACGAGATGGACATTGAAGAAAATCTCGTGACGCGTCCCCCGATAGTGACGATAATGGGTCATGTTGACCACGGCAAGACGTCGCTTTTGGACGCTATACGCCACAGCGCCGTAACAGAGGGCGAGGCGGGCGGCATAACGCAGCATATAGGCGCTTACACCGTATCGCGCAACGGCCGCAGCATAACATTTATAGATACGCCGGGTCATGAGGCGTTCACGGCCATGCGCGCGCGCGGTGCACAGGTGACTGATATAGTTATCCTCGTTGTGGCGGCGGACGACGGAATAATGCCGCAGACCATAGAGGCGATAAACCACGCCAAGGCCGCGAAGGTGCCGCTCATAGTGGCGATAAATAAAATGGATAAGCCCGGCGCGGACCCGGAGCGCGTGAAGCAGCAGCTAACCGAATACGGCCTTGTGAGCGAAGAATGGGGCGGCGACACGATATGCGTGCCCATATCCGCAAAGGCAAAAACCGGCATAGACGGCCTGCTTGAAATGGTACTCCTTCAGGCGGACGTGCTTGAGCTGCGTGCAAACCCCAACAGGCTTGCAAAGGGCACTATAGTGGAGGCGGAACTGCATAAGGGTCGCGGCCCGATAGCAACCGTGCTCGTGCAAAACGGCACATTAAAGATAGGCGACACCATAGTTGCGGGCACGGCATACGGCCGCGTACGCGCCATGATGGACGATAAGGGCAGACGCGTGACCGAGGCGGGTCCGAGCCAGCCTGTTGAGGTATTAGGCTTTAGCGAAGT
>CAZZNN010000046.1:1384-12133 GCA_964655605.1 uncultured Oscillospiraceae bacterium | reverse complement strand
GCAACTGTCTAACTTGAGCGACGCGAGGTGTCCAACTCCAGCGACATATGCAAAAATATCTCGAGGATAATAAAACGCCAAAGCGCACCTATACAAGAAACTGGTGCAGCGTTTGGTTCATACTTTTCGCCATCGTCGAGGTGATAAGGGCGATAAACACGATAAACCCGCTGGTGAAATAAGCCAAAAAAGGAGGCCGACCCCATGGTCGCCCTCCTTTTTTCATGCAACGGCGGAATTCCCCCGTAGGGCGGGGGCTTGCCCCCGCCGTCCGTGCCGCACCGCCGTTGCGGCAGAATCCCCCCGTAGGGCGGGGGCTTGCTCCCGCCGTACCCTACGGAGTATGTATGACCCCCGCGTAGGGTACGGCAAAATCGCAGATTTTGCCGTGCCGTGTTACCGGGGTATGCCCGTATGTTGCGCCAGTGCGCCGCCCGGCGGGAGCAAGCCCCCGCCCTACGGCAATTTCACCGTTGCGACGGTGCGGGCACGGCGGTATGCAATTTCACCGTTGCGGCGGTGCAGACACGGCGGTCGGGAGCAATTCCGCCGCAACGGCGGTGCGGGGCACGGCGGGCAATTCCGCCGCAACGGCCGCACGCCCTGCCGCGGGCGTATATAAACCCTCCCTACAGGCGCTCGAACGTGAACAGCGTCACATTTTGGCCTGCGATATATGAATGCTTCATTTGCGTACACATAGCGTCGCAAAGACTCAGGCTCAGGCTTTCCTTCTTTTCCTCGGTCATGTCTATGCGCCGCCCGGCAGTGACTATGCACAGCGTAAGCGCGCCGCCCTCCTCGTGAAGGCGTATATCGGCAAACGCATGATCCTTTGCGTCCGGCCGCGTGACGGCAAGCATTTCCTCACAGCACAGCTGAATATGATTTATGCTTTTTTCGCGCCCGTGCCCACGCAGGAACGCGGCTATCGCCTCCATAGCCTCGGGCAGCTCCGCCATGTCCGCGCGGGTGGAAAAATCCGCCGCGTCAGCCGCCACGGGCGGCAGCAGCAAAAACGGCGACCGCTCCTTGCGGCGCAAAAACAGCGTCGCAACGGCGATTATAATGAGCACCAGCGCTTCGCCAACGGCAAATCCCGCCCACAAAAGCTCCGGCACAGCCGACGCCATTACGAATATCGCCACCACCACCATGAGCGAATCGAGCACCGCGTTCGTCAGCGATATGCCCGTGCGCCCAAGCGTCTGGTGCGTGACCATGGTGATATAGCACGCGCCGTAAAGCGGCAGGCTCAGCGAGAATATGCGCACGGCGCTCTGAGCCTCCGCCGTCGCCTCAAGCCCAAAGAGCGACAGCCACGCGCCCGGCGCGGCCAGCGCAAACGCGAGCAGCGCGCCCAGGCACACGCCGAGCATCGTCCACGCCTTCTTCGCCACCATTCTAAGCCCGCGCATATCGCCCATGCCTATGAGTATGCCGCCCACGGGCTGAAATGACTGCGAAACGCCGCCTATAAACATGCTCGCGAGCATCATAAGGCTAAAGCACACCGCCATGAGCGGCATTTTGTCCGCGCCGAGGAAGGATTGCACCATGGTATTCGTCATAAAAAGTCTCACACACGTCAGCGCGGAGGCAAGCGCCACGGGCGCGCCCGCCTTCACTATTGCGCCAAGCTGCGAAAAGTCCGGCTTCGTCACCGCGAGCGCGCTGGCGTCCTTCTTAAAATGCAGCGCCGCTATCACTATGCCAATTACGTAGCCGCAGGTGGTTGCGAGGCTCGACCCGGCGATCCCCATATTGAACACGCGTATAAACACCACGTCCAGCACCAGATTCACAACATTCGCCACTATAAGCGCCAGCGACGCGCGCCTGGCGCCGCTGTCCGTGCGGATGAAAACGCATAGCCCCGGCAGAAGCAGATATATCGGCGCTGAAATCAGCATTATTCTTAAATATTGCTCCGCGTACGAGCGAAGCGTCTCGCTCGCTGTGAGAAGCCCTGAAACTGAGGGCAGCACAAATATGCCGGCAAGCGCCACTATCAACCCTATTGTTAGCGACGCGGCGAGCGATGTCATACACACCGCGCTCGCGCTCTTTTGCTTTTGCATGCCTATAAAGCGCGACGCCACCATGGCCCCGCCCACGTTCACGAGCGCCGCGAGCGCATTATATATCTGCGCCACGGGAGTTACGAGGCTGAGCGCCGCGAGCGGCTCCGGACCCAATAGATTGCCTACGATGAGGCTGTCCACCGAAATCGCGAGCGACGAGGCGACCGTCGCCAGCACCGTCGCAAGCAGGAAAGAGCGAAAAGCCTTGTCCACAAGATAAAACCTCCATTATGTCCGTTGCGGGGGGGCGGAGGACGGGGGTGCACCGCCGCGCGGGGGCAGGGGGCTACCTGACAAACGCCATGACCCGTACCCCGCTACCCGGGTGCCACCGCCGCGCGCGGGGGGGCTACCTTTCGTCGATTATGCTTCTGAGCTTTGCGCTCGTGGTGTTCATTATAAACCCGTCCGGCGCGACATGGCGCACGTCGAGCCTCATAAGCCCGGTCGGCAGGGTCTTTTCAAATGAATCGTAGCCGTCGCTTAGCATGGCGTTTGCAGCGTCGGCGGCGGTCATGGCGGTGTTTTCAACGCACAGCGTCATCACCTCGATAAGGCCGTCGCGCGAAAGGATAATCTGAAGCCTGCCCGTATAGCCAAGCCTATCTGAAAGCACCTTGCTTATGCGCAGATAGTTAAAGAACGTGCCGCCCACGCGCATAACGTCGCCATAGCGCGCGCCCAGGCGGAAACGCGCTTCGCCGCGCCCGCAGGGACAGCGCTCCTCATCTAGCCAAGCGCCCGTGTCGCCTATCTCGTAGCGCTCGGTGCGCCCGTTTTCGCGCAGGAAGCCCGTGAATATGAGCCTGCCCACCTCGCCCTTTGCGGCGGGCGCGTCCGAGTCCATTTTAAGTATCTCAAGCTGCTGCACCTTGTCGCACACATGAAATTCATCGGCCTTGCAGTGCTCGCACGCGTAGCCCATGGTGCCCGTCTCGTTTGCGCCGTAAAGCAGCGAGCGCACGCAGTCTGTTTTGAAAACGTCCCTGAAATATGCGAGCTGCCCGTCCGAAATATGCTCGCCGCCAAAGAATATCTTCTTCACGCGGCCATAGGCGATAAATTCCGCCTCGCTCTCCTTCATGAGCCGCGCTATGTAGCTCGGCGCGCCAATTAACACCGTCGCCTTGCCGGTTATGGCGTATTTCGCGGCGAGCTTATAGTCGTCGAGCGCGCTTATGCGAAGGTGCTTGGCCTTTAGCGCGTCGAATATGGAGATCATGGCGTTGAGGCCGCCGTATAGGTTGCCGCCCTTAAAGAAATCCGCTACAACGTCGTTCACCGGGTCTAGCCCGGCGGCAAGGAACCCCTGCATGCCCGCGCGGACGATATAATTGCTGTAATCGCGCTCGGAGTAGCTGCAATATACCGGCGCGCCGGTGGTGCCGCCGCTTTTCATGAGCACTCGCGTGCCGTTTTCAGGCACGGGCGGATAGTCGCGCTTGCCCTCGATAGGCTGACCCGTGCGCGGCGCAAGCTCGTTTTTATCAAATTCCGCAAACGATGTGAAGCCCGCAAGGTTTATATCGGTGCGCAGCGAAACCCTTTTTAAAAAGCGCGGCAGCGCGAAAACGCCGTCGTGCGGCTCGCCCGTATAGCTTGCGCTGGTCGAGTCGAGCGGCGTGACCCGCGTGACTCCCGCGCGATAAAGCGTGCGCGCGAGCGGCGCAAGCTCCAAAAGCGAGCAGGCCAGCCCCGCCGTTTGCAGGTATGCGCGCATGCCTCGAAGATTTTTTATAAGCGTCTCGCGCGGCATCGGCGCAACCCACAGCGTGCGGAAAAGCGGCGATGGCATGAAGTGCGGCGTGAAGCTCACGAGCAGGCGATATTGCTTGTCCTTTGGCTCTATAACCTCCCCCTGAGAAAAGCACAGCTCAGCCTTATGCAGCTCCGTCACCGTGGTTATCTCAGCGCACTGCGCAATATCCGGCTCAGGGTCTTTGTAAAGCGCGCGCGCCCTCTCAAACGCGGCCGCAAGCATGCTCGCAAAGCGGGAAACCACTTCCTTATCGAGCGTGTCGATAAGCGCCACCTGCGGGCTTGAGCAAGACTGCTGATCGTTCCTGCACACGCTCTTTACGAGCGCGTCGCACACATCGTCTGTCAGCCGCGATGGGGTAACATAGCCAAAGCTAATCTTATGTCCCCATGTAACCACGGGAATGCCCGCGGGGGTCATGGCGTGAATGGCGGAAACAGCCTCCTCGCCGCCCCACGCGCTAACGCAGTCCGCCGCGTTTATAACGGCTTGCAGCTTTTCCTTCTCGGAGGACGATATGCGCAGCATGTATATAAACTTGCCAAGGTTTGCGTATTTTGCGAGCTCCGCCAGGAAAAGCCCGGGGAAATCGCCCGAATTGCCCGCCACCTTTATTATGTTAATATTTCCCGATAAAAGCCCTTCGACCGACGCCATAGGCGCTACTATGGGCGAGTTGCCCGCCGTTATGTGAACGAGCACGCCCATGGGGCTCCACTTTTCAAAATGCTCCGTCTCATAATCCACGCGGCTAAGCGTGAAAGGCTCCTCCGTGCCAAGCTCGGCCACAAGCTTTTTTCTTAAAGCCGTCTCGCTTATCGCCTCCGCAAGCTGGGAAAGCACGGCCTGCGGGTCGTTCACGCCGTCGCGCTCAAGCGCCAGGGCAAGCTCCGGCATTTCGCCCGCGCGCAGCTTTTTGGAGGTCGCGTCGCACGCAAGGAGCACGTCACGCGTTTGAAGCGCTTCGCCAAGGGTATCGTTTATTTCGGCTTCAAGCCCCAGAAGCCTTGCGTCAAGCTCCGCATCGGGGATAAGCCTGCCCTGCCAAACATGTGTTTTCATCAAAATAACCACAGCTTTCGGATACAAAAGCTTCCTTTCAAAATTTTACCCGCAGGTTAAAATTGGAATTGAGGCTTTCGTCGCCGCTCTTGGGGACGAAAGCCTCAAAACTATCTTTTAAGCAGCTCGGAGGCGGCGATGGCGCAGCTCTTATTCTTGCTCGTGCCGGCGCGCCCGATAATCTCAAACCACGGCGTCGGCACTCCACAGCCGCACTCACCGGCCGGGTGCATTATCACGAGGTCGCCCAAAATAAGGCTTACCACGGGCGATGCGGTGTTCATTGGCGAAATAACATTTAAAAAGCCCGGCCGGCCGTAAGGCAGCGGCTCAAGCGTCCTGGTGTCGCGCACGATGGCGCGGCTGTAGATGGGAACGTGGAAATGATGATTATTGCAGTCCATATACGCAACTCCGTGCTCCACAGCGCCGTAAGTCTCATGGCAGCAGGTGTGCGGCAGGCCGAGCCTTTCGCCTATATACGCGCGGAAGTCGCCAGCGCTAAGCGCCTTGCCAACAAAGCCCTTCCAGCCGCCGCCCATCATAACGAGCGAATCTGGGTTGAGCTTGAGCGGCGGACAGCCCATATCCTTCATCTTTTCAAGCGTAAAATAAAGAAAGGCGGGGAAGCCGAGCAGCCGCACGGGCAGCCCCTGCTTTTCATAGCGCAAAAGCGTTTCTATGCAGCCGAAAAGATCGAACTCGTGAGTTTTGCCAGTCCACCTGAGTGCGTAGGCAAGCTCGTTTGCGGGCGCGTAGCGGCGCATCATCTGCCGCGTGCGCAGCGTCCCCGTGTTCACGCCCTCGGCGGGCTCATAAGAATAAAGCAGATAGTTCACTGGCTTATCCGTGATAAGCCCATAATAGGCAAACTCCATGTCCGCCGATTTATCCGATGTGAACATAGTCCAATCATCGTAAAACATCTGGCTTTTCTGCCCCGTGGTGCCCGAGGAGGTGAGATTTAGAATTATATCCTCCTTTTTCGCCGTGAGCACAACATGGGTCTTATAAAAATTCGCGTGAAGAAATGGAATATCCTTTATATCGTCCATCGTGCGTATCTGCTCGGGCGAAAACGAGTTTCTATCGAGCAGAGTGTGAAAAAATGCGTTTCTATCATAATGCCATTGCGCGCACTGGCGCACCGCTTCCACAAATGCAGCCTCCGTGCCCGCCGCGTCAAAGGGGTCGGCGCTTGCGTAAAGCCTTTGCAGCGCGTCGAGTCCCGCGCCGGGAACCCTTACATCGGGGTCTGAAAGATTGCGAATATGGTAATAATCCTTCTCATTTTGCATTTTCGTCGCTTTCCTTTCTGCCGCATACTGTGGTTTTTGCGCCCTTATTCCGCAGCCTCCCCGGGGTCGAGCGCGTGAATGCTGTTTATCATGGCCGTGAACGGCTCCACCGTAACGAATGAATCATAATTAGTCGTCTGCTCAAAAAGGCTTTCAAGCATTATCATATCGCCCGCGTCCGCAAGCGGAATAAGCCCCGTGCAGAAGAAGCCATAGCGCTTCGCCTCAGCGTAGGCCATGCCCACTCCGGGGCTGTTTGCGATAATGAAAAGCTCTATCACCACCGCGCCCTTGCGCCGCACGTCCGTCACCTCATGCCTGAGCGCCGCCGCGAAATCCTTCCCTATGCAAAATACGTTTATGCGGCCTATGCCGTAGGTTGGCTTTATAACGCTCGTCATCTCGCTCTTTTCGCTTTTTGGCGGAAGCGACGCGTCCATAAACTCGCGCGAAAGCTCCATGCGTCCTAGAATATCGAGTATGAGCGGCTTTAGCTCGTCCGGCACATATATTTTGTTCTTATTGTCGCGAAATATCGCCATCGCCACCGCCACGCTGGAGCGTCCGCAGCCGGTATAATTTATTGTGTAGCTCACGCTAACCGGCATGTGCAAAAGTCCCACGCCGCACGCGTGGAAGCCGAATTTATTGGATATTTTCTGCGTAAACGGGTGGTGGAGCACAGGCTCGCACAGAAGCACATTGAGCTTTAGCTCATTTTGAGCATAATCGCGTATCGTCTGAGCCATTTTGCCCATTATATGCACATTGCGGAAGCGGTGCTTCACAACGCCCATGCACATTTCCCATATCCCCGGCAGCGATTTCCAGCGCGATATTGCAAGGTGCGCCGCCACCTCGCCGTCGTCCGTCACAGCAACGAGCGAATATATGTCGCCGTTTCTTATCTCGGCGGCGAAGCGCTCCGGATAGTATACCTCCACCGTGGCGTAGCTCAGGCCAAATTCATCGTATATGCAGCGAGCCACCTCGTATATCTCCTCCTCGCGTATGGGGCGAATGGTGAGGCGGATGTCTGGATCGCACGGCTCAAGCTCGGGTCTTTCGCGGCGAGAGTAGTTCGGCAGCTCCTCGATGATTTTTGACATCACCTGCCTGCGCCCGCCGTCGCCCAGGTTCTCTATAACCACCCTGTCCATCATGCCGCGCATAAGCTGAAGGCCGAGCTTCTGCTCGCCCTTTAGCACCGCGTCGAGATCGCCCGGCGTGCCCTTATCCGTCACCGCAATTATGAATGCGGCGTTTTCCACGGATACGTCCACCGTTATTTCCTCAAGCCTGTCTGAATCGCAGTATTCGATTATGTTGCCTATGGCTTCCTCAAGCGCCAGCGCTGCTTGCTCGGCGCATTTGAAATGTTGCGCAATAAGCCGCACCGGCTCAAGCACGGCGGGGATAAGCCGCACGTCAGGAAGAATACTGATGCTGATGATCTTCGGCATTTTAATAACCATAGCTTTCGCTCGCGAAAGCTCCTCTCATGAGAGTCGGGACTGGTTTTGCTTCAAAATTGCCATTGCCGTCAATGACGAGGGTTCATTTTCATACTTGTTTTTATATTAAGAATGGGGGAATGCATACGCATACATGCATACGCATACATGCATACGCATACATGCGTATATATATATAGTAACGCAATACGGCGCGGCTTTCAAGGATAAGTTTTTAGGGGAGGGGGGGAGATGTGAACGAGCCGGCCTAGCTTTCTCGTGAGCATGGTTCAAGAGGGCATAGCCTGTCAGGCGGTCCGGGCGCTCAGTTTTTTCCCGCCCTTATGCTAACGAGCCGCAGCAGATCGTCTGCGTCGCGCTCGTCAAAATCAAAAAGAAGCCAGCGCTGACCCATGCCCTCCGCCGTAGTGCGATATATCTCGCGCATTCTTTCCGACATTTCACACAGCGCCGCTTCAACCCGCTCCTTTTCCTTCCGCCCGACCACGATAAGAACGGAAAAGCGGCCATTTTTCGGATAAAACCTGCAAAGCGTTTTCCCGGCCTTAAAAAAACGCACATTCCAGCCCAGCAGCACGTTGTCGCCGCTGTACACCGTCTCGCACCGCGCGCCAAGCTCGCCCGTCAAGCGCGCGTGCAGCCCGTCAAACGACGGATTTAAGATATATTCCGATATTTCCTCAATGCTCGGCCTATGCGTTTTGTCCGTAATCGTTATCATTGCAATATATAGGCGGCGCCCCGCCCTCCTCCTTTTTCGCGGCTCCGCCGCGTAGTCGCGCTGTTTTTACGCTGGCAATGACAGCGTCGAGATTATGATGGTCGTTCTTGCGGCTGACGCTCCGCGCGCCCTCCTGACGAACTGCCGTGAATTTCTCGGTAGTTGCCGCAGGCGACAATTTCTCCAATTCCTCCTCATAAACGTTTTTCAGATGCAGGGAAACGCTATCCGTCGAGCAATCGAGCAACTCCGCCATGCCGCTTTGCGTCAGTCAAAAATTTTCTTCCTTGAACACAACGCTGACGAACTCCTTTTCTCCGCCGTTGTTGTATAAAAGCATCTCGCCGCTGCCGGTCGAATTCATATTCGCTCTGCTATCCTCCACAATTATCCACATCGCCAATTTGTAAATGCAAACTTGCAGATAGTATTGAATATTAACAAAAAGTACGCTGATATAAAACAAACGTACTTTTCGCTTTTGCATTAATATGCAATATTTCAATCCACGATTCCGGCGACTCTATTCACAGCCACTAAAATCGACATATATAATACTATCATTTTTTTATGATATATGCAAATAGCGTTTGACAAGCATCTCACAGCAGCTTACAGTTGCATATACGCTTCCGCTAGGATCACCCCCGCGGGTGCGGGGAAAAGCCGCCCTACGCACGTGTGCGGTAGACCCCCCGCAGGATCACCCCCGCGGGTGCGGGGAAAAGGGGGTAGAGGACGTGGCCGCTTTCGCCCCCGCAGGATCACCTCCACAGGTGCGGGGAAAAGTTCAAGTCCCACGCGTTGGTGGTGTTGTTCGTAGGATCACCCCCGCGGGTGCGGGGAAAAGTATAATTATTCAAAGGATAAAATAGCTTGTCATTAACATAAAAAAGCCTGTAGCAATTCCTGAAATCGTTACGGCAACGTCGGCAATGCTGCCTGGTTTAACCTTATATTTGCCTCGCATAAATCCTCCTATGCTATTAGCATTATCAATTCGCGCTCCTGTTTGCGCAGCGCGGCAATTTCCTCACGCCCAAAGCATGACGCTTTATAGGCGTAGTCAATGTCGATTTCAAATTCTTAGATGAGCTCGCGCACCTTGCGCAATGCCGCCATGATTTCAAATTTTGCCATAATGTGTTACCGCCTTTCATTTTTTATTTTTGGGTATAAAAATAGCCAAGGCGTTTAATCTTGGCTTTGGGTTTTGTGGTGTTAATTAGCAATAATATTTAATTTCGTTGAAGAAGTCATACCATTTATTAACTACTTCCAAAGCTCTTGCTTCTATCACATCCATGATGTCTCGCAAAATACGGTCTGGGATTTTAGAATTATTGTTACAAAGAATACATCTTCCGGCTTTGGTTATCCATATTTTGGTGGCATTGCCGGATGGAGTTCCTTCAGCCACGTGCACATGAATGGGTTCCAAAGGATCATTTTCATTTGCCCAGAAATAAACAATATACGAGCCAACCTTAAAGATTTGAGGCATTGCCAAAGCCCCCTTCCTTTGCGAAACGGTAAACAAGATGAGCCGTTGATTCTAAATAGGATTGCAAGTCTGCAATATCATCCGGTGTGAATCCTTCTATATTTTCCCATTTGTAATCTGGCAAATAGCAGGTTGCATTTTTGAACCCTCCATATATAGGCTGCTCAAAGTATACCTTCACGCGGTTGTTATCCAGAAGTTGAGAATGCACAACCTCGATTTCATTATCCAGCGTCATAAATGGATACATCATAAGGCTTCACCTCCTGCTTTTAGTATATACGGATTGCGCGGAAAAGTAAATGTGGATTTCCTTAAAGTATAACGGCGTATAACGTTTTTGACAACGACAGCCCGCGAGGATTCAAATTTGCATTTTCCATTTCGTTGTGCTATTACGGATATGCGTCAAGGACAAGTATGCCTTGACGACATTTTTTATTTTTGGAGGATTACCAGATGTTCAAAAAATTTCGCAACCGCTCCGAAGCCTTTTACATTTCGCTTCTTGCAATTGCTATCGGGTCAACTTCCCTCATCCTGAACATTACGAAGCTATTGATTCGATTATTTGCCAAATAAGCGCAGCGCCGCCAATGATGACTCCTGCCCATGCAATTCTGTTATCTTGTTCCTTACTATCGCCACATCATTAAACGCAATCGTGGCCACAACGGTTTCATCCAGCGTGGGATGAATTTCAAACGTTCTAAGCTACAAACTTTTCGTATTCAACTACCGCCACGGCGCTAACAATCTTTTTTAATTCCGATACGATTTCCTCTAATTTTGTTGCTACGGAGTTAGAATAAAAGGTTTCGCCGCATTGTAAACATTCCTCGCAAG
>CAZZNN010000046.1:0-1374 GCA_964655605.1 uncultured Oscillospiraceae bacterium | reverse complement strand
CCTTCATATTCAACAATATGAGAGGTGCAACTTTCTTTTAATTCGCCGCCGCAAAAGAAGCAATTCATTGCCTTTTCTCCCTTCTTTGACGCATATCATCTGACCATGAAGCCGGATCTGGATAATACGCTGTCACTAACCATAAATACCCTTCTCCGCAACCTATCACCACATGAATTAGATTTCCAAAAATTTTTGATCCTAAAATCAAGCAGCTTGGATATGGATAGTCGGTCGGATACTGTTCTATTATTTCGCCGGTCATTATGCAATTACGCACGTCTGACGGCTCAATGCCCCGCTTTTCCATTCGCATCATTATGTGCGATGTCCATTTTATTTTACCCTCTTGGACAAAGGCGCGTCAATCATCAATGCACAGTTCCATACTATCACCTCTATAATTAGTATAGTCAAATTGCACAGAAATATCAACGTACAATTTCCAAAGTCCATAATAAACCGCCCAACACTTGACCATACCTTCCGCTTCCTCTTGCGCCTTATGCCTACTGGAAGTTGTAGGTTTGCCGCCAATGGAAACGGTCACAAGGAAATTGCCAACTTTCCCCGCCAAACTGATTTTGGATCACCTCCGTTATTTCGGATCATCCTTGTAAACGTAGCCTTCAATCCAGCCGCGAATTTTTGCGTTTTTGTTGCTGCCTTCCAAGGCAAGTTTGGATTCAAATTCCTGTGCAAGATCTATCTTTACTTCTGTCTTGATTTGTGCCATCTTGCCCTTTGAGGCTTGATATTTCTTTTTTAAGTCTTGCTTATATTTAATTCGCCCGTCTGGATACCGTTCTACGCCTTCAAGTATTTTGCCATGGTTATCCCGTGGCAAGTCTGTATTTTTGTAAGCCATGCCTATAATTGCCGCCTTTCACCTCTTTTTTTATTATATCAAATTTACATTCCTATGCCAAATAAACATTATAGTCATTCAGCTACCTAAAAAAGCCCTTTTACTTATTTCCCAATTCTACAATGATTGCTTTAATATTCCTTATTCTGCGATTGATCATTGCTTTTTCACGGTCGGGAATATCCAAGAGTATATCTTCTAGGATCACCCCCGCGGGTGCGGGGAAAAGATGAGCTGCGATATCCGAACGGCGACGTTTATAGGATCACCCCCGCGGGTGCGGGGAAAAGTGTGCTTTGGTGTAACCTGCGTCAAAAGCTTGGGGATCACCCCCGCAGGTGCGGGGAAAAGTACTTCTCCTTCATTAACCGGGCTATATCCCCGGGATCACCCCCGCGGGTGCGGGGAAAAGTGGTAATAACTTGTTGACCTTCCTGTATGTGTAGGATCACCCCCGCGGGTGCGGGGAAAAGATGGCCTCTGAGCTCATCTTCACTATGCTTCTG
>CAZZNN010000045.1:0-12441 GCA_964655605.1 uncultured Oscillospiraceae bacterium | reverse complement strand
TCCATGCTGCTGACGCGGACCCGGCGCGCGCTGGCAGAGTGCATCGAGCGTTCCGTTGCCGGCATGGACGCCATCTGCTGCCGCCATACAGCCGACCAGTTCGCCATTTTATTTCCCGCCGACCAAGTGAATTCGGATTCGATCCGTTTCTCATATAAAGAAGTAACAAAGTCGCCGCAGCTTGACCAACCTATCAAAATGCGTATCGGGCAGTATCTGGTAGAAGACGCTTCCCTGCCCATCAGCTCCATGTACGACAGAGCTGTCTTAGCGGAGGAATCCATCAAGGGACGCTACGACGTCTGCGTTGCTGTGTATCATGACGACATGAGAAAGCAGATGCTCCGCGAGCAGGAGATCGTTGGCGAAATGCGCGCCGCCCTTGCCAGCGGGCAGTTCGAGGCATGGTATCAGCCTCAATATAACCACACAAGCGGCGCGCTCATAGGCGCGGAGGCGTTGGTGCGCTGGAAGCACCCGGAAAAGGGCATTATTCCGCCAAATGACTTTATTCCCGTATTTGAGCGCAATGGTTTCATCTACGAGATGGATAAGTTTATTTGGGAACAGGTATGCATATATCTGCGCCGAAAGCTTGACGCGGGATACGACCCCGTGCCGGTCTCCGTGAACGTATCACGGCAGGATATTTTTCATTCCGACTTTCTGGACGTGGTCACAGGTCTAGTTAAAAAATACGACCTTCCCGCAGATAAGCTGCGCCTTGAGGTGACGGAATCCGCTTTTGCCGAAAACACCAATACCATCGTTTCCATCGTAACGAAGCTGATACAGCAAGGCTTCACCGTTGAAATCGACGACTTTGGCAGCGGCTATTCCTCGCTTAACACGCTCAAGGACGTTCCGGCGCAAATATTAAAGCTGGATCTTAGATTTTTGGAGCGCACAGGAAACGCCCAGCGGAGCGGAAGCATTGTGGAATCGATTATCCGTATGGCAAAATGGCTGGAGATGTCCGTCATTGCCGAGGGCGTGGAGAACAAGGCGCAGGCGGACTATCTAAAAAGCGTTGGTTGCAGCTATATTCAGGGTTACTTCTATGCCCGCCCTATGCCTCTTGCGGATTATGATGCGCTGTCGGCCAAAAGCGGCAAGCAACAGGGTTTGGACGATTACTCCGCCGTGAAAAATTTTGACAACAGCGCCTTTTGGACGCCCGGCTCGCTTGACACCATGGTTTTCAACCATTTCTCCGGCGGGGCGTTCATCTTTGAGGTCGTTGGCGGGCACTATGAGCTGCTCCGGGTAAATGATGAATTTTCCAAAACACTGCGCTCGCCGCTGTCTAACGAGGATATATTGAAGCTCGCGCCCTTTTCTAAGCTCGATGAAAAAGAGCGCGTGCAAGTTGGATTAGCCGTGGAACGAGCGCTTAAAAGCGGCAAGGCGGAATCCTTCGAGTGCTTCTCTGCCGGCTTTTCGGCTCCCGGAAAGGGTCAATTTGTCCGCGTTACCATAAGGCGTATCGCGGCCTGCGGGAGCCGCGTCCTGTTTTACGGCTATATTGACAATATCACGGCCGAACGCGAGGCACAGCAAAAGGAGCGTCAGCTTTCCGACCGCATAAAGGCCATACTTGACAACACTAAAAGCGGCATTATGTCGGCCTGCGTGAAGGACGGCAAGCTCGTAATGCTTTTTGCCAACGACCATTACTTTGCGCAGCTTGGCTACACAAGGGAGCAATTTAAAAAGGAAGTTCCCATCTATTATCTCACTATTCACCCTGAAGACAGGGCCAGAATCAGCCAAGAGATCGCCGCAATATTGAAGGACAAGGTTTCCCGAACGCTTGAATACCGATGCGTCAAAAGGGACGGCGGCGTCATCAACATACGCTGCAATGCCAGCATAACCGCTATAGACGGCATTGACGGCGAAGTGATGATCACCGTTGAAGACGATGTGACCGCGCTTGTGAACGCCATGACAGAGCGCGAACAGACGGCTAATCAAATCGACGCCATCATGCGAAATATTGAGGGCGGCGTATGCGTTGCCGACTTTATATCCTCCACCCCGAAAATTCTCATTGCCAACGATTATTTTTATAGAATGTTCGGCTGCACAAAAGAGGAATTCGAGCGAGACAAGACCGACCCATTTGATTTTATCCTGTCAGACGACAGGACTCAGATGCTAAAGGAAGCCGAGGAGGATCGGGCGGCAAGGCGTCCTCATGCGCTTCGTTACCGCATTAAGCGCAAAGATGGCGCCATACGCTATCTCAGCGGCAACGTATCCTTTATTACGCTGCCCGGCGTTAACAGGCCGGTGGAGCTATCGGTAACGCTGGACGTGACCGATAGGCGCGAGGCCAGCATTAAGGCGCTTGAGGCCGAGCAGATGGAGCATGAGCAGACCGAACAGCTCCGCTTCCTCAACGAAGTTTCCGCAAGCCTTCTTGCGCAGCCGGACACCGAGCGCGGTATTACCGACACGCTGCGCCGCATACTTGACTTTTTTGATGGAGCGCGCGCCTACATTTTCGAGTTTTACGATGAAAAAAAGTTTATGCGCAACACTTATGAGGTTTGCGCCAAGGGCATAGCGCCGCAGATTGAAAACCTCCGCAATGTATCAATGTCGATAACGCCATACCTTCTCACAGCGTTTGACACTCAGAGGATCATCACCATTGATGTGGACGAGCTTGACAAAGACCGGCTAGAGGAACGCGAGCTTCTTTAAATGCAGGGCATACGTTCGCTGGCGGCGGCTCCGCTCATGCTCGACGGTGAATACATAGGCGTTGTGGGCGTGGATAACCCCAAAAACAAGGGGCAATATGAATATCTGGCGGCGCTTGGCGATTATATGACGGTGCTGCTCACAAGGCGCGACCTCAACAGGCGAATAAGCGTCCAAGAGCACCGGCAGGCCGAGCTGCTTGACAATCTCCCCTGCGGCGCGGCGCTGTATGAATTCGACGGCAAGGAGCTTGCGGTAAAGCACCTTAACCGCCACTACTGGCAGATGGTGGGCAGAGCCTGTCAGGAATACGACGATATTTCCTTTATAGACGCCGTATATAAGGACGACCGCCTCATCATCGCCCAGGAACTTGCCGCCGCTATACGGCAGGGACGCAATTTCAGCGCCAGCGTCCGTATACTGTGCGGCGACGGCGCGTATCACCCATTCCATATCACCGGCAATATTGTTAAGCAGGCCACGGGAAAGTATCTCATCTATGCCGCCTATACCCAAATAGGGAGCGACGAGATGGCCGTGCAGTCCATGCTGCGCCTTGCGCTTGACGCCATGATGGATTCCTCCGCGGACTTCACCTTCGTTAAGGACGTGCAGGGACGCTATGTGTCGGTGAGCAACTCACTCGCGGAATTTCTCGGCTTTGACTCCAATGCGGCCATAATTGGAAAATCCGACGCCGAGGTATTTGGAGAGGCATTTGCCAAAAGCTACGCCAGCGACGATTGCCGCGTTTTGAATCGCGGCGAGATAGTGCTTGATAACGATGAATCCATTTGTGGAGCGGGCGGTGAAATGCGATTTATAAGCACCTCAAAATATCCTCTTAGGGACGCGGAGAACAATATAATCGGCTTATACGGCATCAGCCGAAACACGACCACGCTCCACACCGCGCAGTTTGAGCTTGACGCGCTGCTTCACTCGATACCAAGCGGCATTGTCAAATATTCCGCCGATGAGAAAAAAGAGTTTGCCTATGTGAACCGTAATTTGATCGAGGGGCTTGGCTACACCGAGCGTTCATTCCGCGAGAAGTTCCATAACTGTTTTCATGAGATGATCTATATTGAGGACAGGGCTTACGCACAGCAGGAGATCGAGCGGCAGGAGGGCGGCGGCGGCATAGGCAGATTCGATTACCGCATAGAGGCCGCCGACGGCAGCCTGCGCTATTTCCATGACGAAGGCGTAAAGGTTGCCGACGAGAACGGGAAGGAATGGTACTATGTTGTTCTGACCGACATTACGCGTCAAAAGAAGGCCGAAGCACAGTTCCAAAGCGTATCCGACAGCATACCGGGCGGGATAGCGGCGTATGCATGCACTTCGGAGCAAATATCTCCCGCAACGCTAAAGCAAATTTATTTCAGCGAGGGCTATTGCGCCCTGTTTGGCTATACTCGCGAGGAATATATCGAGTCCGCCGCCCACGATCCCGTTGGCAACGCCTTTAAAGAGGACGTGCCCGGCCTGGTTGAGCAGATAGCGCGCGGCCACAGAGACGGTACGCCCATAGACTATGTATATCGTATCCACGTTAAGGGCGGCAAAATGAAATGGGTCAACATTCGCGGAAACATGAGCGAAAAGGCCGCGGGCACCGTAATAATAAACGTGGTCTTGCTGGACGTGACCGAAAAGATAAACGCTGAGCGGCAGCTTCTCACAAGCGCGGAGGAATTTCGTCTCGCGGTCAACGACAGCGGCATAACAATCTGCCGCTACGATATAGCCAAGCGCACGCTTTCCATGTCCGACGGTGCGGTGAGCAAATACGGCATGAAAAAAACTGTCACGCCATTCCCGGAAAGCATAATTAAAAACGGCGAGGTCGCGCCCGGCTCTTTGGAGGCGTTCACCGCATTTTTCGACAGCATACTCGCTGGCAAGCCGGACGGAACCGCGCTTTATCAGCGCAAGCTAAACGGGTCATGGAAATGGCTGGAGGCGCATTTCTCCTCCGTATTTTCAGAGGACGGCAAGCCTGAATCGGCCGTCATCTCCTTCCGCGACGTGACCGAGCAAATTCAGATCGAAAAACGCGCCGACACAGACCCGCTTACCGGGCTATTGAACCGCACGGCCTTCTCCGAGAGAATGAACAATTTACTCAAGCAGAGCGGGCGCGGCGCCTTATACGCGCTGCTGATGCTTGATCTTGACCATTTCAAGCAGATCAACGACACTTATGGTCATTCCGCCGGCGATGAAACGCTTATCCACTTTGGAGAGGTGCTAGTCGCCTGCGTCCGCGCCGAGGATATGGTTTGCAGATTGGGCGGCGACGAATTTTTCGTGTGCCTGTGCCGCTTTACAAGCAGGCTAGCTATTCAAAGCCGCGCAAAGCATATCTGCGAGCAGATCACAGCAGCTTTCCCGCAAAACATGCAGGTATCGACTAGCATAGGCATAGCCGTTGGGTCGGACGACGGCACGGATTTTGAGACGCTCTATCACAAGGCGGACAGCGCCCTGTATCATGTCAAGGAGCACGGCAAGAACGGTTACGCTTTCTATGGCGACGGCATGGGCGAAAAGTCCGGCTATCGCGAGCACAAGCGTGACAAGCAAAACACGGAAGGACGGCAAGAATGAACATAGAAATTTTAAAGGCCGGAGGAATCGAATATGAGGCGGGGCTAACCCGCTTTATGGGAAACGCGGCGCTGTATGAGCGGGTGATGAAGGTGTTTGCGGCCGATGATGTGATAAAACGCGCACGCGCGGCTTATGACGATGGCGACATGGCGGGGCTGCTTGCCGCCGTGCATGAAGCAAAGGGCACAAGCGGCAACATGGAGCTTGGCGAAGCTTACCGACTGGCCTGCTGCCTTGTTGTGCTGCTGCGCAGCGATTCATACTCCGGCGAAGAAGTTGAAAAAAGCTTTCTGCAATTTGAAAGGGTTTACCTTTCCGCGCAGGAATGTGTCCGTCAGGCAATGAGTTGATGAATAAATGCACACAAATTGCAAAAAGGCAGGACAAACGAATGAAAATGCGATATAAAATGAGCAGAATGCTCTGTGGGCTGCTTTCAGTGCTGTTTATCGTTATGACGCTGCCCTGCGCCGCCATGGCGGAAGACGAAGCCGAGACTGTACGCGTCGGCTTTTTCGCCTTCGACGGCTACCACATACAGGACGCTGACGGCCATCGCTCCGGCTACGGCTACGATATATTGCAGCACATTGCGGGCTATGCCGGACTCAAATATGAGTATATCGGCTATGACAAGAGCTGGAGCGACATGCAGGATATGCTTGAGCGCGGCGAGATCGACCTTGTTACAAGCGCCCAAAAAACGCCGGAGCGCGAGGCTCGGTTTGATTTTTCCTCATTGAGCATAGGCACCTCCTCCGCCATTCTCACGACCAAGGCTGGCAACGCGGCCTATATAGCGGCGGATTACGCCAACTGGAACGGAATGCGCGTTGGCATACTTCGCGGCAACAGCCGCAACGACCGGTTTGCCGAATTTGCCGCAGAGCACGGCTTCACATATACTCCGCGCTATTATGACGGCGACGATGAAATGGTGGCCGACCTGATGGCTGGCGGCATAATCGACGCGGTGCTCACAAGCAACCTTCGTCAATCAAACGGCGAATGGGTGCTGGCGCAATTCGCCGCGTCCCCCTTCTACGTGATGGTGCAAAAGGGCAATGCCGCGCTGCTTGACAAGATAGATTACGCCATTGCGCAGATGGACAGTTATGAGCCGGGATTCCGCACCAAGCTGATGAATACGTACTACACGCAGTCAAGCGGCGAGAATATAGCCTACAGTGTGGAGGAGCGGGCGTTCATGGCGGAAAGCGACGCAGCTTTCACCGCTATCATCAATCCAGACCGCGCCCCCTATTCCTATTTGGATAACGGAATGTATACAGGCGTTTTCTACGATATTGCGGCGCTTATTGTGCAGCGCAGCGGATTAAGCATTCGATTCGTTGAAGCGAAGGATCGGGCGGATTATTGGCGGCTTGTAAACGAGGGCGCTATTGACATACGCTTTGACGCCGACTATAACTATAATCAGGCTGAGCAGACCGGCTACTGGCTAACGCCCGCCTACATTGAAGTGCCCATAGCGCGTCTATTTAAGGAGGACACGGCCAAATTCCACAGCGCGGCCATTTTGAGCGAAAGCGACACAGCGCAAAACTATTCGGCGGCTTTGCAAGCGCAGGACATATCCCTCACCGGCTATGCCTCCGTGAACGATGTGGTGAATGCGATCCTTTCCGGCAAGCAGGATATGGCGCTGCTTCCGCTAAGCACCGCCGCCATCGCCGTGCGCGACGATCAAACAAACAGGCTTGTATCCGAGGAAATATACGGCTATTGCACCGCCTATTCTGTTGCGGTCAGTTCGGCACAGAGCCCGCTTCTGTATTCCATATTAAAAAAAGCGGCGGCAAGCATAGGCGACGCCGACAAAGACGCCATAATGCTAAGCTACGCGGACAAGCTGGAAAAGCCCTTCACATTGATAGGTTACATATATGATTATCCTATGCATGTTGTAATATTCATCACAGCGCTGCTGCTGCTTGTTATGCTCTTGACCGCGCTCGCCAAGGGTTCCAAACGGAGAAAGCTTGCCGAGCAGCGAATGGTCGAGGAGCAGCGGCGCAACGAGCTTTTGCACGACGCGCTCGCCCGCGCCGAAAAGGCCGGCGCAGCAAAGAGCCAGTTTCTCTCGCGCGTTTCCCATGAAATGCGAACTCCGCTCAACGCCATAATCGGCTTCATTCAGCTATCCAAGGGCGAAGACGCCAAGACCGTACAAACAAATCTCGCCAACACAGATGTTGCCGCCAAGCAGCTTCTATCGGTTATAAACGACGTGCTCGATATGTCCTCCATAGAAGCGGGAAAGCTAAAAATTGCACAGTCTCCCTTTAATTTCAAGCGTCTTGTATCCTCCATCACCAATATCTACGGCCTGCAATGCCAGCAGAAAAATTTGGCCTTTGAAGCCCGGGTCACAACAACCACGGACGACTATCTCATAGGCGACGAGCTGCGAACCAATCAAATTTTAATGAATCTTTTAGGCAATGCCGTGAAATTCACAGAGCACGGCAGCATCACTCTCTCCATCAGCCAAACCGACATGGAGGACAGCAAGGCTGTCATCCGATTTACCGTGTCCGACACCGGCTGCGGTATGAGTCCCGAAATGAAGGAGCGGCTATTCAAGCCCTTTGAGCAGGAGAGCGCCGCCACCGCCAGAAAGTACGGCGGCAGCGGACTAGGACTTTCAATAGTAAAAAATCTCGTTTCCATGATGGGCGGCAGCATACGCGTGGAGAGCGAGCCGGGGCGCGGAACAGCCTTTACAGTTGATATTCCCTATATTAAAAGCGAAGCCGGCGCACAGATGCAAAAGATTGAAAACGTAGATCAGCTCCGCATTCTCGTCGTAGACGACGAAGCTCCGGAACGGGAATATATAAGCCTTGTGCTGGGACGGATCAAAATTCGCCACACCTGTGTGGCGGGCGCTTTGGCCGCTCTTGACGAGCTAGAAAAGGGCGAGGCAGCAAAAGATGCATACGGCATCTGCATAGTAGACTGGCGAATGCCCGGAAAAACCGGCGCTGAAACGACGCGAATGATACGCGAGCGGTACGGCAAGGACGTTATAGTCATAGTCGTTTCCGCTTATGACTATCAACAGGCCGGAGAGGACGCACAGGAGGCCGGAGCGGATATGTTTCTGTCAAAGCCCCTGTTCCAATCATCGCTGTTCAACCTGCTCATGACTCTCACCGGCGGAAAGCTTGCACAGGAGGAGCGCGCTCAGACCTCGTGGGATTTCTCCGGCAGGCGCGTTTTGCTGGCGGAGGATAACGAGCTTAACCGCATCATAGCGGAGAGCTTCCTTGAAAAAATCGGGATCAGCTGCGACAGCGAGGTGAACGGGCAGCTTGCGTTTGAGAAATTTCTCGCCTCCAAGCCCGGCTATTACGACGCCATTCTCATGGATATTCAAATGCCCGTTATGGACGGTTTTGAGGCTACAAAGGCCATACGCGAATCCTCGCACCCTGAAGCAAAAACGATTCCGATTATCGCGCAGACGGCCGAGGCCTTCAACGAGGACATCACAAAGGCGCTCTCATGCGGCATGGACGCCCACGTAGCCAAGCCAATAAAGCTTGACACGCTTGCAAAGACGCTTGCAAAAGCCTTTGAGCATTCAACCTCCGCTAACAAAGCCTAATGCCTTACGGCAGGCATAAAAACGGGGAATTATGCCTGCCGTAAGGCGCTAAGCGACAGCGCGGCTTTTATATCGCCAAGCTGTTCTTCGCCGATAACTCGATAAGGTATCCACCCGGCGAATATAAACTGAAACGAAACAGGGAACGGCGCAAAAAGATATTGTTAGCTATGCTAAGAGCATATAGCTATCGTTCATGACGTTCTCAAGATATGCCGTCATATTGGCGTCGTCCCGCTCAATATAGGTAAACGACAGCGCGTCGGCTACGGCTTTAGCGGTTATTCTAAAAAGCTCGCAGGCTGCGAATATGCTCGCCCATATATTTTTAGCGTCGCCGTCTGAATAGGTTGCAAGATATAGCTCATATAGCTCCGGCGGCAAATATTTTTTATAGCACTTGCCCATTTTGCCCGCGCTCACGGAAAAATCCGTACTAACGCCTATATACCAATTTATCGCATGCTTTAACATGGGGCGAACGACGGAATTGAACATTTCCATTGCATAAGGCAGCTCATCGTGCGCAATACCCTTTGCAACATTATTCAGACACCACCAAAAATCATTGCAGCAGGCAAAATATTTCCCCTCGCTCGGCTTTTTAACATGATAATCCGCGTCCGACGGCGCTTTAATGGCGGGCAGGAAACCGTCCTTATCCAAAAGAAGCACGGTGAGCTTATCCTCAAGAAAGTGCGTCGCCGCTTCTTCTTTTATCTCTATGTTTAAATCGATACGGTTGCCATCTTTAAAGAGCATGAGCCATGCGTAGCTGCGGAAAAAATCGTGATGCTCGTTATAGAAGCCGCCCTTCATATCGTTTGAATCGGGCTGCTGAAGCATCAAAATATCGCCAAAGCGGTTGATCCATTCCTCATCGGCTATGAACGGCTCAGTTTCAGTGACAACATACACAATATCATAATCCCTATATTTATCCTTTGCTGCATTTGGGTTCGTGCGCGAGCCGTTCATATAGACGGCGCGTATGCGCTCGTCCGCCTTAGCAACGCCCAGTATCAAGTCAAGCATTTCCCGCTCCGAACGCATTTTTATCATTCTTATGACCATTGCTTTCGTCTTGCGAAAGCTTCCTTTCTTTGGGAATTGAGGGTGGTTTTGCGAAGCAAAATCTTCGCCGCTCTCGGCGAAGAAAGCCTCAAAACCGGGTATGAAAGACGAAGTCTTTCATACTTTTATCCTCCGAACAACCTTGCGTTCTATTTCGTAAATAAGCGATACATAGCAAAATAGGTATCGCTCAAACGCATATTTTATTTTATTCCCGCAATATTCTCGGCGGTCATTTCTAAATAGGCAATCTCAAGCTCCGACCCGTTGCCCATATTCTTACTGCACCATTTTTTAAACTCGGTCACGTCCACAGGCGCAACGGCCTCGTATTCGCCGCTCGTCATGATATAGTACACAAGCCCGACGCCGCTTACGTCAACATCATCAGGATATTTATTCCCGTTCTCGTCCTCCTCGGCCATGTTTTTATCCCACGCGTCTATCATGCCGATGAGCTTATAAGCATCGGAATCCATATCGTATTTATACACCGAAAACGGCCAGAAATCGCCGCCAAGTCCCTGATTGTGCGACCACTCGGCTCTTACTGTGCCATTGTCATAGAAAACGACCGTTGGAAACTCGCTAAGCTCGGTAACGAATTTTTTCGCGACAACGTCGTAATCGAATACATACTGCGTCTGCCCCGCCATCAGCTCTGCCGCATGCACTATAATAAGCTCATCGCGACCGTCGCCGTCAACATCATATATGGCAAAGCTATCGTCCGAAATATCGCTTGAACCGTCAAAAGCGCACTCAGTGCCATCAGGAAGAACATGGTCGCTCACAAAAGCATTGAGCGCGGCGCGATAAGCTTCCATAACGGCCGCGTCCGATTTCTCAGCGGCGGGCGTGGCTTGGGCGGGGACGGCTGAGCGATCCGCAGCAGGCTGCGCCTGAGTGGCGGCGGGTTCAAGCGGCTCTATAGGTTCCATGGAAGCTGCCGGAGCTTCGCCAGGATTGCCGGAGCATGCCGCAGCAGCGAGCATAACCGCCGTAAGCAACAGGGTAAAGAGTATTTTTAAATATTGTTTTTTCATAATTTGTACCTCGATTCATTTTGCTGGCATCAGCCCTTTAATTATACATTTTACACTTATTGATGCATAAATTCCACCGCATTTACAGTAATTTAACACTAAGTTGATTTCAAAAAATGTGTTTTATTACATTTATTTCCATAAAAAGCGGCGCTTACGCGCATAAAAACGCCCCGCTGCTGGGATAATCATCCATAAACAGGCGGGGCGCTTTTCTTTCGTAGGCTTTTTTGTTGGCGCTTTTACGGCTTACAGGATTTATCGTCCATGTTTGCCTTTGCTTTTTATCGGCTTCGCGTTTAGCTTTCTTTGAAAGCTTAGTTTTGGGAATAAACCTTTCCATGAGGCATCCCTCCTCTCAGTATGAAATTCTATCACAAAACCACCTATTTGTAAATCGTGTGTTGACCATTGCTTTCGCATGCAAAAGCTTCATTATATTGGCCTTGACAAGTGCATTATGTATGGTTACAATTAAGATGAACGTGTTCATTTAAGCTTTATTTGAACAAGTTCATTAAATATCGAGCAATAAAAATGGAGGCAATAGATATGAAAGTGGTATTGGCGGGAGCATACGGCAATCTTGGAAGCGATATTTTTCGCGCGCTTTTGGCGGAAGGCCACCAAGTCGTAGCGGCGGACATGATAGAGCGTGATTTGGGGCTTACGGGCGATTTCACATTCAAAAAGCTTGACGTTACCAATCCTCAAGCGCTAAAGGGGCTTTGCGAAGGCGCGGACGCGGTTATAACCACCGTCGGCCTTACGAAAACGTCGGCCACGGTGACAAACTATCAAATAGATTATCAGGGCAATGTGAACCTTTTAAATGAAGCAAAGCGCGCGGGCGTGAAAAAATTCATCTATATTTCAGTGCTCAAGGCGGACAAAGCGCCCAAAGTGCCCATGCTGCACGCGAAATATCTCATGGAGGAGGAGCTTAAAAAAAGCGGCATAGACTATGTGATATATCGTCCGACGGGCTATTTCTACGATATAGTTAAGGTGTTCAAGCCCATGATAGAAAAGGGCGAGGTGACGCTGCTGGGCAACGATCCCGTAAGCGCAAACGTAATAGACACGCCAGATTTTGCTGAATACATCGTAAAGCACATAAACGACAAAAATCTCATAGTGCCCATAGGCGGCAACGAGACTTATACCTATGAGGAAATTGCGAAAATGTGCTTCGCGGCCGCCGGTAAGGAGCCCAACATAAAGCGCGCGCCAGTGTTCCTTTTCGACGTGCTTGCGTTTGTGAACAAGCTCAAGAAGAACGGCAAGGAGGCCATAATCCGCTTTAGCAAATGGACGCTCACCGAGCCCATGATAGGCGAGGTTTGCTATGGC